>JAYVXE010000435.1:0-29801 GCA_043785395.1 Burkholderiaceae bacterium
CTGTCTTGTTTTGTGGCTTGCTGGCCCTCACCCCAACCCTCTCCCAGAGGGAGAGGGGGTAAAACAAAAGCGCACTGCATGCCGTGACCTGCGTAGTTACCAATCAATCAAGAATGGGGGCGGTGTTTGAGTTTTTGCTCCAGCGCTTTGAGCGCAGCCTCGTCCTGCTGGTCGGCTTGCTGTGCTTCCCCGGCCTTTCGGCGCTGGTCGTAGTCGAGATAAAGGGCGCTTGTACTGCTCTGCATTTGCGCATGGCTGATGGCGCCAGCATCTCGTCGAAGTGGTCTGGGCGGCCATCCGGGTTCTTCAGGCGCTCGTCGTCCATCACAAAACCCTTGTGCAGGTATTCCTTGAGGACCGTCGATGCCCAGCGGCGGAACTGCACACCACGGGGCGAGCGCACCCGGTAGCCCACGGCCAGAATGGCGTCGAGCTTGTAGAGCTTGGTCAGGTAGTTTTTGCCGTCGGCGGCAGTTACCGAGGATTCCTCGGTAACTGAACCTTCCTCAAGCTCCCCATCCGCAAAGAGGTTTTTCAGGTGCAGGCCGATGTTGTCGGCGCTGACATCAAAAAGCTCCGCCATGTCGCGCTGCGTCAGCCAGACGGTTAGGTCTTGTGCGCGCAGCTGGATCTGGCTCTTGCCGTCGTCTGTGGTGTAGAGAATAAGCATTTTAATTAATTGTTAATGATTAATGGTTCTACTTCCCGATAAAGCGCACCCATCGCAGTACCCGACCTCAAAATCTGCTTTGACAAAACAAGTTCCTTTTTTCTCACGCATCAAGCGTTGACTTGGAATTCGGATTCTTTGGCAAAGGTGGTCATGATTTTTCCAGGCGCTTTTGCTCAGCCAAGCGTTCTTTTATTTCAATCAAAGCGGTGTGCAGTTTTGCCTCCAGAACTGCCTTTGATGGCAGTTCTGTCCAATACTGCGCCACCATGATGTTGTCTTTTTGCAGATTCATCAGCTCCACCTGTTCGGTGCCTGCTTGGGCGCACAGAATCAGGCCAATCGGAGCCGCTTCATCGGGTTGGCGTTCATATTTGTCCAACCAGTTCAGATACAGCTCCATCTGCCCCTTGTGGGCCGCCTTAAAACGGTCGATCTTGAGTTCAACGGCAACCAGCCGTTTGAGGCGGCGGTGATAAAACAGCAGGTCGAGATAAAAATCCTCGCCGTCAATGATCATGCGCTTTTGACGCGCCACAAAAGCAAAGCCCTTGCCCAATTCCAAGATAAAAAGCTCCAGCTCGCGGATCAGCGCCTGTTCTAGATCGTTCTCCAGATAACCGTGCGGCAGGCCAAGAAAATCGAAAAAGTACGGGTCTTTGAAAGAGCCTGCAAGGTCATGGACTGCGTCGGGGGCTGCGGCCAAGGCCAGTTTGCTATCCGCGATGTGCGAGCGCTCAAAGGCTTTGCGCTCGATTTGCCGGATCAGTTCGCGCTTGCCCCAAGCGGCTTGTGACGCTTGGCTGGCATAAAACAGACGAGACTCCTGCGACGGCAGTGGAATGAGGCGCAAAAAATGCGACCAACTCAAATGTCGCGCCAGTGGCACGACAATGTCCAGATCGCTAAAAACCTCTGCAAATTGCATCATCCTGCGCAGGTTTTTGGCCTCGAAGCTCTTGCCGTACTGCGCGACGAGGCTTTCTGACAAGGATGCGACCACCTGCTGCCCATAGGCGGCCCGCTCGCCCCGTAAGACCTCGGTATTGATGCGTTGGCCGACGTGCCAATAGGTCAACGTCAGGGCGCTGTTGACTGCGGCCACGGCCTGCGACTTGCCACGGTGGATGATCTGCCGCAAATCGGCCAACAGCAGAGGGCTGGGCGTAGACGCGGCAGTCAAGGGTGTCAGATCGTCGTTATTCATGGCTTTTTGGGTGTTTCCATTGGGGCTGCCAGGGGCTTAGACAAACATCTTTTCCAGGCAGGCGGATTTGATCTGCTGGAGTTTTTGGAGCTGGGTGGCGTGCTGGGACATTAGCTGGTCAAGCGTGCGGAAGTAGGTGCCGATTTTTTGTTGTTCTTCGATTGCATCGGGAACGGTGAACGAGTAGGCGAGAAGCTCCTCTTTTGCAATGCCTTTAATCGAAGTTCCCTGTGTTTCATGAAGCTTGCTTTGCAGCAGAATAGACAGAGAAACTACCGCAAATAATTTATATATTTTTAACACGACTTACGCAAAAATCCACAGGTAGCGTTTTTCAACAAACTCAGACGCTACAGGTAGTGTCTATCAACAAGGTTTGCGTAAGTCCTATTTAATTTACCAAGAGAAAGCAAATCCTGACTTGCTGCGCAATCAAATTCTATCAGCGCAATTTTTCCAACACTCCCGCGAGTGACGATAGCAATTGAGTTTCTTGAAATAAATTTCGTCGGCGATTTTTTCAGGGTGCGCCCCCTTGAGGGGGCGAGCGCCGCAGGCGCTACGGGGGTGGGCCAAGTTCAGCAGGCGCTACGGGGGTGGGCCATCAGTCAGCAAAGAAGTTCACGCCCAAGCCCGGTGTCGCCACCCGGGTGGCCAGTACGCAGCCGGCCTGGGGCTGTTGCGCCAGCTCGGCGGCGGGGCGTTGGTGGCTGGCGCTGGTGAGGTAGAGGGTTTGCAGGTCGGGGCCGCCAAAGCAGGGCATGGTGGGGCAGCGCACGGGGGTGGCGGTGTCGGCCAGGCGTTCGCCTTGGGGGCTTAGGGTGCACAGGCGTTGGCCTTCGAACATGGCGACCCAGTAGTTGCCGGCGGCATCGACGGCGGCGCCGTCGGGGCGGCCTTGGTAGTGTGCCAAGGCGTCCGCGCTGTGCGGTTTGGCCGCAAATTGCTGGAGCAGCCGGGGTGCGGCTGGCGCGCGCAGCGCGCCACTGGCGGCGTCCCAGTCCCAGCTGCGCACTTGGTGGCTGGGGGTGTCGGCCCAGTACAGGGTTTGGGCATCGGGCGACCAGGCCAGGCCATTGGCGACGGTGGCGTGGCCGAGTTGTGGGCTAAGCCGGGGTCCGCCGTCCAGGTCAAGCCGGTAGAGTGCGGCCAGCGCGGCGTCGCGCGGCTCGTAGATGGTGCCGACCCAAAAGCGACCTTGCGCATCGCACTTGCCGTCGTTGAAGCGTGCTGTGCGCGGATCGTGCTGGGCGGCGACCAAGAGGCTGAGCGGGCCGCCCCAGCTGCGCGCGCGGTAGATACCGTCGCGCAGCGCAATGACCAGGCCGCCGCTGGCCGCCGGGGCGATGCAGCCGGGCTCGCTGGGCATGGCCCAGATTTCGGGCGCGCCCAGTTGCAGGCCAAGTGCGTCTTGCGCCTGGGCGCGCAAAATTTGCTGGCGCGGGATATCCACCCAGTAAAGGCAGTGCTCAGTCGGGTGCCAAAAAGGCGATTCACCCAGGCCGCAAGCATGGGTTTGGGCAATATTCCAAGGCATTCAAATGCTCCTTCAAAGCGTGGTGGGTCAGCCGGCGACTTCTATTTCCATCCAGGCCGCAATGCTTGCGCCGGGCGGCACGCTGGCCAGGCCCAGGTCGAGTGCGCCCAGGCCGGGTTGGTGGGCCAGTTGCAAGGCATTGTTGACATGGCTTACCGGCTCGATGGCGATGAAGTCGCGTGCCGGGTCGGTGAACAGTACCAACCGGCGCAGGTTGGAGCGTAGCCGCAGTTGCCAAGCTTGCCAGGCGTCACAGTCGAGCGTGGCGACGCCGTCCCAGCCCTCTAAGCAGTGGTCGAAGTGCCAGTCCCGGCAGGCCCCGTTCAGTGCTTTTTGGGCGACGCGCTGGGTTGGCAGCTTGTCTGCCCCCATCTCCCAGCGGGCATCGACGCTCAGCGCCGCCTGGCTGCTCGGGTGTTTGCTGAAGTACGGATGCCAGCCCAGACCAAGCGGTGCGTTGTGCGGGGCCAGGTTGCGCAGGCTCAGCGCCAGGCGCAAACGGTTGGCGTGCAGCGTGATGTGCTGGACGGCCTCGAACGCAAACGGCCAATCGGCGTCGCCCGTGTGGCGCAAGCCCAGCTCGGCATCGTGCTCGCTGTGCCGGCGCACCTGCCAGGCACGTTGCCAGCCAAGGCCGTGGATGGCATGCGGCTCGGGCGCGAAGTTGGGGCGCAGCGCATAGCTCTGGCCGAGCCACTCAAAGTGGCCGTGGCCGATGCGGTTGGCGTAGGGCAGCAGCGGGTAGCAGGCCGATTGGCGCACGCTGGCAAGGGCGCTGGCTTCGGTCGAGCGCAGCAGTGGCAGGCCCTGGTACCACAGGCCGGCGATGCAGCCGCCCAGCTCGGGGCGCAGCACGCAGCGTAGCGCCCCGAGCTGCAGCGTCAAGCCGACGTCCGGCGCACGGGGCGGCGCTTGCAGCGTTGGCAGCGCGGCGCTGGCCCGCATGGCTACCAGCCCGCAGGCAGCACTTCGCTCAGCGCCACGGCGCGACCGCTCTCAATGCTGCGGTGTGCGGCAACGCCGGTGGCAACGCTGCGCAAGCCCTCTTCCAGCGTAACCTCCGCCGGCGTGCCCTGGCGGATGGCCTGGGCAAAGCGCTGGTGCTCGATGTAGGAGGCCCCAAAGTGCTGGCCGGGGTATTTGATGGCGTTGTCCCAGACCCGGCGCACGGCGACGCCGCGCCCGGTGCCGCTGGCCTGGCCCCAGACTTCGCGCCGGCCCCAGTCTTCGCGCCGACCGTGGCGCAGCGTCAGCGCTGGCAGCAGCGACTCCAGCTTGCCCTCGTCGCCGACGACGATGATTTGCTCGTTGTCGACCGAGTTCTCGGCAAACATGCACAGGTCAAGCATGGCGCGCGCGCCACTCGGGTATTCGACGATGACGTAGGCGCTGTCGAGCATGTCGGGGCGCTGGCCGTGGTAGCTCTCGTTCAGGTGGTTGACGCGCTGTGCGCCCGAGGCAAAAACGCGCTCGGCGCGCTCGCCCAGAATCAGGTCCATCAGGTTGAAATAGTGGCAGCACTTCTCGACCAGGGTGCCGCCCGTGTTGGCGCTAAAGCGGTTCCAGTCGCCAACCTTGGGGTAGAACGGTTCGCGGTGTTCGCGGATCGCCACCTGCTGCACCCGGCCCACGGCACCGGCGTGGCTCATGCGGATCATCTCGGCCACCGGCGGCATGTAGCGGTACTCCTGCGCCACCCAGACCAGGGCGCGCCGCCCGCGCGCCTGCTCGACCAGCTCCAGGCAGTCTTCGACCGTGGTGCACAGTGGTTTTTCGATCATCAGGTGCAGCGCGCTGGGCAGCGCGGCACGCATCACCTGGACGTGGGTGAAGTTGGGCGTGGCAATCACCACCGCATCGCACAGGCCGCTGGCGAGCAGCGCCTCGTAGTCCTCAAAAACCTGCGGCGGCGGGTGTTGGGGCGTTTGCAATTGGGCCAAGGCCAGATCGCGGCTCGGCCCGTGCGGGTCGGCAATCGCCGTGACCAAGCTGCCTTCCAGCGCCTTGATGTTTTCGATATGTTCGCGGCCCATGCTGCCGCAACCAATCACGCCGTAGCGAATGTCTTGCTTCATGTTGTTCAGGTTGGTATAAAAAAAAGGATTGCCTTGCCAGCACCCTCGGGAACAAGGCCAAATTCATTGAGGACTTACGCAAACCTTGTTGATAGACACCACCTGCAGCGTCTGGGCTTGTTGAAAAACGCTACCTGTGGATTTTTGCGTAAGTCGCGTCATTAAATGAATAGCTGCTAACGCTTATTTTTAAACAATTTCAGATACATTTCATCATGAAATCTATAATTAACAAGAGCTAACAGCTATCAAATTACATGTTTTGCCTAGGAGGCTGTCGGGCTTGGAGCGTTGATTTGCAGCCGACGATTTCCAACTCCGACAGGCTCCTAGCCCTTCAAGCCGCCTTGTGTCAAACCGCCGACCACGCGCTCTTGGAAGATGGCAATCAGCACGGCAATCGGCACGATGGCCACAATCAGCGCCGCCGAAATAATCGGCCAAGGAAAGCTGAACTCGCCTTGGTAGAGCGTGATGCCGACCGGCAAGGTGCGCATCGACGCCGCCGAGTTGAGCGACAAAGCGAGCAGGAATTCGTCCCAGGAATTGACGAAGGCCAAAATGCCGGCGGTAAAAATACCCGGCGCGGCCAGCGGAATCACCACCCTGACCAGCGCGCCCAGGCGGGTGCAGCCGTCGATCATGGCGGCGTTCTCCAGGTCTTTCGGGATGCTTTGAAAGAAGCTCACCAGCACCAGGGTGCAGACCGGCAGGTTCAGCACGATGTAGGGCAGCACCAGCGCGGTGTAGGTATTGAGCAGGTTCAATGTGCGCATGGTTTGAAAGATCGGCACCAGCAGCGTCACCAGCGGGAACATGCTGGAGGCGACGATGGCTGTCAGCACCAGCTGCTTGTACTTGAGGTTCAAGCGCACGATGGCGTAGGCCGCACAGGCCGCCACCAACAGGCTGGCCACCGTTGCCATGCTCGCCACCATCATGCTGTTGCCCAGGTAGCGCAGCAGCGGCTGGTCGCTAAAGGCTTGCACGTAGTTTTGCAGCGTGGGCGCGTGCGGCAACCAGGTGATGGGCTTTTGCACCAACTCGCCCTCGGTCTTGAGCGATGTGAACAAAATCCACACTGCCGGGAAGAAGCCGTTCAACACCACCATGCCGGCAGCAATCAAGCGCAGCCGCTTGGAGGACCAAAATCCGTTGTCGTTCATACCGACCTCCCAATGCGGCGCAAATAGACCGCCGTAACACACATGGATAACAAGAACATGCAAACCGCCAACGTCGAGCCGTAGCCCACATCGAGGTAGTCGATGGTGGTGGTGTGGATCAACATCGCCAAGGTTTGGGTGCTGTTGCCGGGGCCACCTTTGGTCATCGTCACCGGGATGTCAAAGGTTTGCAGCGCGGTGATGGTGCGAAAAATCAGCGCCACGATGATGCTTGGCATCAGCGTGGGGATGGTGATGTGGCAGAACTGCTGCCACTTGTTGGCCCCGTCAACCTCGGCCGCCTCGTACAGCGACTTGGGGATCATCTGCAAGCCCGCCAGCAAGATCAGGGCCATGAAGGACGATGTCTTCCAGATGATGGTCAGGCAGATTGCGCTGAAGGCCCAGGCCGGGCTGAGCAGCCACATCACCGGCTCTGAGGCCAGGCCGAGGCGGCGCACCACATCGTTCACCACGCCGTACTCGGTGTGAAAGAACCAGGCAAAAATCAGTCCGGCAAAGCTCAGCGGCAGCGCCCAGGGCAGCAGCAGCGACAGGCGAATCGGCCACTTGCGCTTGAACGGCATATTCGCCAACAGCGCCAAGCCCATGCCCATCACCAAGGCACCGGGCACGGTGATAAGGGTGATCAGCAGGGTGTTCTTGGCGGCGTTCCAGAAGTCGGCATCGGCCCAGACGTCGACATAGTTTTGCAGGCCGATAAACTTGAACGAGTCGGCCCCGCCGGACAGGCGCATGTCAAAAAAACTGTTGTAAATGATGCGGCCAATGGGGTAGGCCACGATCAAGGCCAGCAGCACAAAGGCGGGCGTCAGCAACAAAATCCCCAGGACTTTGTCGGACGGGTCGCGGAGCTTGGGAAAGAGCATCGAAGTCATCCTTTGAGGACGTGCGCCGACATGCTTGTTCGACGCGGTCTTGGGTGTTTACGGGTGTTAAAAATGCACGCCTCTGGGGCTTGCGCAGCCGCTGCCGCTGCGGTGATAGCGGGTGTTGCGGCGCAGCGCCATCAACGCCATCAACGCATCACGCGCTTGAGGCGGCCCTCGATCTCGTTGACGCCTTCGGTCGGGCTCTTGGTGCGCGCCAACATGGCGCTGGTGCTGGTGCGAACGATGTCGCTGATTTCACCGTAGCGCGCACTCACGGGGCGGCTTTTGCCGGCCATCACGACCGGGGCCGCATCCTTGAACCAGGGCGCAGTCTTCAGCACCTCCGGGTCGGTATAGAGCGCCGCATAGGTGGGCAGCAACGCGCCCTCGGTGGCGAGGAATTTGCTGGCCTCGGGCGTGGTGATGAACTGCACCAAGCGCGCCGCCTCGGCCTTATTTTTGCTAAAGGCGCTGACCGCCCATTGCCAGCCGCCAACACATGTCGCGCTCTTGCCGCCGGCCATGGCGGGCAGCGGCATGACGCCGACTTTGCCCTTGACCTTGCTGTCGGCGTCCTCTTTGAAGCGGTCCCAGGCAAAGCCCCAGCTGACGCCAAACACCACCTGCCCGGCCTTGAACTCATTGACGGTGTCGGGGGTCTTGATCTCGGCCACGTTTTTCTTCAGCACGCCCTGGTCCACCATGTTGAGCCACATGTCCATGCCCTTGGCGGCCACCGCCTTGTCCAGCGTCAGTTTGCCGTTGCTGTCGCTAAAGGTTTTGTCCAGGCTCCAGTACGGCAGCATGAAGGTGCAGACGGCGCCCTCGATCGGCGCACCCTGCACGCTCAGGCCTTGCAGGTGCGGGTTTTTTTCGGCCGCCTTGATCTTCAGCGCCGCCGCTGCCAGCTCGTCCCAGGTCTTGGGCTCGGCGACGCCGTGCTTTTCCAGCAAATCCTTGCGGTAATACATGAACATCGCGTCGGCAAAGGCGGGCATCGCAACCACCTTGCCGTTGACCACATTGGACTGCGCGTAGACCGGCAAATAGGGCTTGAGCGCGTCCGCGCCGCCCACATAGGCGTCCAGCGGCTCCAGCCAGCCGGCATTGAAGTACTGGGCCGGGTTGACGATGTCGATGATGTAAATATCAATGGTTGTGTCTTTGGCGTTCAGCACCGTGCTCAGGTACTGGCGCTGCAACTCGGAGGTGGCGCCGCCGGTTTCGACTTCGACCTTGATTTTGACGCCCGGCTTGTTCGACTGGTATTTGTCAAACAGCTGGCGCATCAGGTCGGGGCGCTGGTTGGAGCCGCCGGTGAAGACGCGCAAGGTGGTGGTCTCGGCCTGCGCGATGCCGCAAAACAGCGCGCCGCCCACAGTCAGGGAAGCCCAAGAAGCCAAGGAGATCAGAAGACGGCGGTGCATGGTGTGGTCTTTCAAAAAGAGGGATGGATCGCGCCGCGCTTGGCACGGCCTTCAACAAAATTAGCGCAGCGCACGGCCACTGACGGCGTCAAACAAATGCATGTGCGCACTGGACAGGTAAATCGGCAGCTCCGTGCCCGAAGGCTGCTTAAAGCTGGCCGGGCAACGCGCGACCAGCTCGCTGTCGCCGACCTTGAAAATCACCAAAGTCTCGGCCCCGAGCGGCTCGCTCAACACCACCTGGGCCGCCACTTTTTGCGCGTGCTCGCTGGGGTTGAGTGCAATGTCCTCGGGCCGAATGCCAAAGGTCAGCTGCGCCACGCCCTGCGCCTGCTGCGCCAGGGCGCTTGGAATCGGCATGGATGCCGCGCCCAAATGCACCACATCACCCGTTAACGTACAGGGCACCAGGTTCATCGCCGGCGAGCCGGTAAAGCCGGCCACAAAGGTCGCCGCCGGGGTGTTGTAAATGTCGTGCGGCGAGGCGTACTGCATCTTGTGGCCACCGCTGAGCACGGCAATCCGGTCGGCCAGGGTCATCGCCTCCACCTGGTCGTGGGTCACGTAAATGATGGTTGCGCCCAGCCGCTGGTGCAGCTTTTTGATCTCGGTGCGCATCTCGCTGCGCAGCTGCGCGTCCAGGTTGGACAAAGGCTCATCGAACAAAAACACCTTGGGCTGGCGCACGATGGCGCGCCCAATCGCCACCCGCTGGCGCTGCCCGCCCGACAGTGCGGCCGGCTTGCGCTCCAGCATGTGCTCGATCCGCAGCAACTTGGCGGCGTCCATGACGCGGCGCTTGATTTCGTCCTCGGGCGTCTTGCGCAGGCGCAGGCCAAACGCCATGTTGTCGTACAGGCTCTTGTGCGGGTACAGCGCATAGTCCTGGAACACCATGGCGATATCGCGGTTGCGTGGCGGCTCGTCGTTGATGCGCTTGCCGTCGATCAAGACATTGCCGCCGCTGATGCTCTCAAGCCCAGCAATCATGCGCAAAAGGGTTGATTTGCCGCAGCCCGACGGGCCGACAAAAACCACGAACTCACCGTGCTTGATATGCAAATCAATGCCGTGAATGATGGTGGTTTTACCGTCATAAGACTTGCTGACTTGCTGGAGATCAACGCTGGCCATATCAGTATCCTTGTGCGTGAATGTGAACTTCTTGGGCATGCAGACTCGACAGCACACCCGCGCAACTGCGCATCAACAGCCCCAGATCCGAGGCGCAAGCGACATAGTCAAAACCCAGCCGGCGGTAGGTGTTGACGGCCTCGACCGTGCCGCCCACCGTGCCCACCGGCATGCCCAGCTGGCGGCAACGGCGCGCGCCGTCGGCCATCAAGGCCAGCACCTCGGGGTGCTGCAACTGGCCGACATGGCCCATGGCGCCGCTGAGGTCGCCGGGGCCAAAAAACAATGCATCGACGCCGTCGACGGCCGCAATCTGCTCAAGCTGCGCCATCGCCTGCGGGGTCTCGATCTGCACGATCACGCTGACCGCCGCATTCGCCGCCTTGAAGTAATCCTTGACCGTGCCAAAGCGCGAGGCCCGGCTCATCGCCGCCATGCCGCGCGTGCCCTCGGGCAGGTACTTGGCGCTGGCCACCGCCTGGCGCGCCTCCTCGGCGTTTTGCACAAACGGGAACATCAGCGTTTGCGCCCCCGCGTCCAGCACCCGCTTGACCACCACGGCGTCGTTCCACGGCAGCCGGGTGATGGGCAGCATCGGCGTGCCAGCCACCGCTTGCAGCAAACCAACCAAGCCCATCAAATCAAGCGGGCTGTGCTCCATATCGAGCACCGCCCAGTCAAAGCCAGCGCAGCCCACGGCCTCGGCCACAACCGGGCTGGCCGACATCACCCAACTGCCGACAGGGTAGCCGCCGGGGAGGTCTTGGCGGGCCAGCAAGGCCTTAAACGGGTTGTCCATCTGTAGTCTCCTTCTCGTTGATGCGTTGAACTTGCACTAGTAAATGGCCGGCTCCGGCGTGGCCGGGCCAGCTTGCAAAAAATCAAAATCGCAGCCCTCGTTGGCCTGCGTCACATGCTGTTGGTAGAGCCGGGTAAAGCCGCGCGCAAACAGCGGCGCCGGCGCTGGGCAGGCCGCCCGGCGCCGCGCCAGCTCGGCCTCGTCGAGCAACACATTGAGCGTGCCGGCCACTGTGTCGAGCGCGATCATGTCGCCGTTTTGCACCAGCGCCAATGGGCCGCCGACCGCGCTCTCAGGCGCAATGTGCAGCACGCACGTGCCGTAATGGGTGCCGCTCATGCGCGCATCGCTCAGGCGCAGCATGTCGCGCACACCGGCCTTGAGCAGCTTCTTCGGGATCGGCAAATTGCCCCACTCCGGCATCCCCGGTGCGCCCACCGGCCCGGCGTTGCGCAGCACCAGCACCGTGTTGGCATCGCAGTCCAGCGCCTCATCGTCCATGGCCGCAAACATCTGCGCCGGACTGTCAAACACCAAGGCCCGGCCCTGGTGCTGCATCAGCGCCGGGCTCGCCGCACTCGGCTTGATGACGGCACCGTTGGGGGCCAAATTGCCGCTCAGCAGCGCCAGCGCCGCCCGCTCGCAGACGGGCCGCTGCACTGGCCGAATCACCTCGGGGTCAAGCACCTGCACGCCCTCCAGCTGCTGCGCCAAAGTCTGGCCCGTGACGCAAATCTCTTGCAGCGACAAAAATTCCTTGATTTGCAGCATCAGCGCCGGCAGTGCACCGGCGTAGTAAAAGTCCTCCATCAAGCGGTCGCCGTGCGGGAAGATATTGGCCAGCACCGGCACCCGCTGCGCTGCGCGGTCCAAGTCGGCCAGCGTCAGCGCCAAGCCGGCCCGGCGCGCCAGCGCCAAAATATGCACCGCCGCATTGGTCGAGCCGCCCAGCGCCATTTGCACCGCCAGCGCATTGTCAAAAGCGCCACGCGTCAAAATATCCGACGGCTTGCGGTCGGCCCAGACCATCTCCACAATGCGCGCCCCGCAATCGCTCGCCATGCGGCTGTGCGCGGCGTCCATCGCCGGAATCGCGCTGGCCCCCGGCAGGCACAGGCCCAGCGCCTCGACCATGCTGGTCATGGTGCTGGCCGTGCCCATCGTGTTGCAGGTGCCCGGCGCACGCGTCATCCGACTCTCCAGGTGCTGCAACTCCTTGGCGTCGATCTGCCCGGCCTGGTACTCGTCCCAAAACATCCGCGTATGGGTTCCCGCACCCACCGTTTGGCTCTTGCCGTCCCGCACATAGCGGTCGTTCAGCATCGGCCCGGCAGGGCAAAAAATCATGGGAATATCCATGCTGATGGCCCCCATCACCGTGCCCGGCGTGGTCTTGTCACAGCCGGCCAACAGCACCGCGCCGTCGCACGGCAGGCTGCGCAAAAGCTCCTCCACCTCCATCGCCAAAAAGTTGCGGTACAGCATGCTGGTCGGCTTGACCATCACCTCGCCCAGGCTCATCGCCGGCAGCTCCAGCGGCAAGCCACCGGCCAGCAAAATGCCGCGCTTGACCGACTCGGCGCGCTCGCGCAAATGCGCATGGCAGGGCGAGAGATCGCTCCAAGTGTTGATGATTGCCACCACCGGATGCTCCATCAACTCTTCGCGCCGAATGCCTTGTTGCTGCATCCGTTGGCGGTGCGCAAAGCCGCGCATGCCGGGGTCGGCAAACCAGCGGCGGCTGCGCAATTCGCTCAAGGTTTTGATTTTTTTCACAGAACAGGTCGCAATCGCTTAATGGACGTAGGGGCGAATGTTAGCGTTAACAAAATCCAAAACTATTCTGGTTAACCCTGGGTGATCCGGCAGGGTTAACCACGGCAATTCATCTATATGTTATCGCTAAAATCTCGATTTGCCAAAAACCCGAACGCGGGTCTTTGTCAACACTAAGCCACCTTCCCTATCCTTTCACCCCTCATTCTCAGGAGACACCATGGCCCGTAATCTCAACCGGCTCGGCCTGTTGGCAGCATGCGTTTTAAGCGGCCCGGCACTGGCCCAAAGCGTGACGCTGTATGGCCGCGTCGATGTTGGCGTGCAGCATGTCGACAACGGCGTACTCTCCAAAAACACCGTCGACAGCGGCCACTACACAGCATCGCGTTTTGGCTTTCGTGGCAAGGAAGACCTGGGCTCGGGCTTGTCGGCCATCTTTCAGTTTGAAAACGGCTTTGATGCCTCCACCGGCAAGGCCCAAAGTGAGGCCAAACTGTTCAACCGGGGCGCGCACGTAGGCCTGTCCAGCAGCACGGCCGGCACCCTGACGCTGGGGCGGCAATATGTTCCGATTTTCTGGACTTTTTTGTACGCCGACGACGCTGGCCGGGTGCGCCTGCACGGTGCCAGCACCGTGCAGTCGGTGCAGCGCAGCAACTTTGCCCGCATCGCCACCAGCGCCTCGCCGCTGCAAAACGGCGGCTCACTGGCGCCCAGCAAAGACGGCTTGCAGTCGGTTGGCATCACCTCGGCCTATGAGGACAATTTGCTGGTCTACAAATCCCCCAACTGGGCCGGCGCCAGCGCCTCGCTCGCCTACGGCGTCGGCAACGAGAGCGGCGCCAGCAGCTCGGTGGTCAAAAGAGATGGCCGTGTTTTTGGCGGCAACCTGGAGTACAACCGCGACGGCCTGTTCGTGGGCGCAGCCTTCAACCGCAAAGACGGCTACTTCAGCAACACCAGCGGCGAGCACGGCCAGCACCTCAACGAACAACTGGTCTCGGCCATGGTGACGGCGGCGCCCAACCTCAAAATTTGGGGCAACTACCACCCCTGGTCGCTGTCCGCCGCCGATCAACGCCTCAAGGGCCACGACTGGATGCTGGGCGTCTCCTACACGCTGCCCAGCGGCATGCTGTGGGCCAACTATGCAGACAAAACCATCAAAAACTGCGCCTCGTGCAACTCCAGCGGCTTTGGCATCGGCTACCACCACCATCTGTCCAAGCGCACCGAGCTCTACACATCGATTGGCAAAGTCTCCAACCAGGGCAACTCGGCCAATAGCCTGAACGGCACCGCGCCGGGCGCGTTCGGCAAATCCGTCACCGCCGTAGCCGTGGGTGTGGCGCACCAGTTTTAGGGCGTTTTTGCGATCCTCCCTGGTTTTCAACTACAGAGATGAGAGCCAAGGAATACACCAGCAACATCAGTCGAGAGAAATTTGCAGAGATTGAGCCACTGCTGTACCTGCTGCGCACCGGCCGTTAGTGGCGATTTTTGCCCAGTGAATTTCCGAAATGGCAGGGCTGTCTATGCCGACCTTGCCAAGTAGAAAAAGCCCGCTCCAGCACGGTATCAGCGTGCTGGAGCGGGCTTTAAAAAATCAGCTTGGCACGGCTTGCAGTTTGTGCATTTGGCATTCCTTGCCTTGGTGCTTCGCAGATCGCAAACACGCTCTGAGCCCGGCGCAGGGCAACCCACGCCATCGCCAGCAACAGGCCGACGATGCACCGCCCGATCAGTCCGCGGCGCCCACCACGCCCACCACGCACACGGGCACAGCGGACAGCGAGACAAAGCCGTAGATGTTCACTTCCCTTGATCGCTCTCCGATTCAAGGCTGACAGATCCGCACCTGAACCAAGGCCGCACCCAAACGAAGGGCCCTCGCGGCTCCGGTGCGCGATGCAGCAAGTTCAGATGCGAGCCAAAGCACCGAACAGACGTGTCCTACGCACTGCATGCGACCTCGAACATGTCAACGCACTGACATGTGCCGCAGCCATGATTGTGGCAACCAGAGCGTTCACAGCGTTTGAGGCAATTCGTGTAAATAACATTTTTTTTTGTTGAAGACAGCCTTGCGCACGCGCATCGCCCTGGTGCATCCACAACCCACCTCACGAAAGAAAGCAATTCCATGCACGCGCCTTTCACTTCTCATTCAACAGACTGCAGGCCCTGCTGGCGTGCGCTTGTTCTTGGCCTGTTCACCGCGCTTGCACTGAGCGCATGTGGTGACGGCACCCCGACGCCGACGCCCCCCGACACCGCCACCAAACCCGAGCTGCGCTGCGCGCCCTGAACCCGTAAGGAATCCCCATGACCTCACGACGCAACTTCTTGCGCAGCGCCGCCACCACCGGCATCGCCACCGCGACGCTCGCATCCTTTCCGCCGGCGATCCGCCGCGCCCTTGCCATTCCCGCCAACAACGCGACGGGCACGATCATGGACGTCGAGCACGTCGTGATCCTGATGCAGGAGAACCGCTCTTTCGACCACTACTTCGGCACGCTCGCCGGCGTCCGCGGCTTCGGTGACCGCTTCCCGATCCCGCTGCCCAACGGGCGCACCGTGTGGCAGCAGGAATACCTGGCCGGCCAGATCGTCACGCCTTACTACCTCGACAGCAGCAAAGGCAATTCGCTGCGCGTCAGGGGCACGCCGCACGACTGGAGCGACGGCCAGAACGCATGGGATGGTGGCCGCCTCAGCCAATGGCCAATCCACAAGAAGACTTCGCAGACGCCCTTCACGCAGTCGATGGGCTACTACCAGGAGGCCGAGCTCAAGTTCCAGTTCGCGCTCACCAACGCCTTCACGGTATGCGATGCCTACCACTGCGCGATGCATGCCGGCACCAACTCCAACCGCAGCTTCTTGTGGACCGGCACCAACGGGCCGACCGGTGCCAACGTGGCGATGGTCACCAACGAATGGGACGGCATCGGCCCTTCGACCCAGGGCTACGACTGGATCACCTACCCCGAACGCCTCGAGAAGGCCGGCGTGAGCTGGATCGTGTACCAGAACATGCCGTCCAATTACACCGACAACTCGCTCTGCGGCTTCAAACAATACCGTCTCGCCAACGAGGCCTCGGGCAAGCCGGTGAGCCATGACAGCAACGTGGTATCGCCGGCCTACGATCCGGCCAGCGACAACCTCGGCAATCCGCTCTACAAGGGCATCGCCAACACGATGCCGGACGGCGGCTTTCTGGGCACCTTCAAGCAGGACATCTTGAACCGCAAGCTGCCGCAGGTCAGCTGGATCGTCGCGCCTTCGACCTACTCCGAGCACCCAAGCCCCTCAAGCCCGGTGCAGGGCGCCTGGTACACCCAGGAAGTGCTGGACGCCCTCACCGCGGTGCCCGAGGTCTGGAGCAAGACCGTGCTGATCGTCAACTTCGACGAGAACGACGGCTTCTTCGACCACGTGCCCTCGCCGGCCGCGCCTTCGAAGGACGCCGATGGCATTGCCGCCGGCAAGACCACGCTGAGCGACGCCGACATGGCGTTCGAGTACTTCACCCATCCGGCGCCTCCGGGCACGGTGAAGCAGGACCCACCGGACGGTCGCGTCTATGGCCCCGGCGTGCGCGTGCCGATGTATGTCATCTCGCCCTGGAGCCGTGGCGGCTGGGTCAATTCGCAGGCCTTCGACCACACCTCGGTGCTGCGCTTTCTGGAAGCCCGTTTCGGCGTGAAGGAAACAAACATCAGCCCGTTCCGGCGCGCGGTGTGCGGCGACCTCACGAGCGTCTTCAACTTCGCCACACCCAACGCCGAAGTGCTGCCCACCCTGGCCGGCCGCACGACAAGGGCCGACGCGGACGCGCTGCGTGCCGCGCAGCAGGCCTTGGCGCAGGTCGCGCTGCCCGGCACCGCGGTGCTGCCCAAGCAGGCCGGCGGCACGCGGCCGTCGCGCGCGCTGCCCTACGAGCTGCACACCAGCGCGCGTTGCGATGCATCGAGCG
Source organism: Burkholderiaceae bacterium (assembly GCA_043785395.1). Lineage (GTDB taxonomy): Bacteria > Pseudomonadota > Gammaproteobacteria > Burkholderiales > Burkholderiaceae_C > JAGOEY01. The sequence goes on from JAYVXE010000435.1 coordinate 16,673, forward strand.
GCAAGGTGCAGCTGCTGTTCTCCAACACCGGCAAGCAGGCCGCCGTGTTCCACGTCTACGACAAACTGCACCTGGACCGCCTGCCGCGCCGCTACATGGTGGAGCCCGGCAAGCTGCTCGACGACAAGTGGGCGGCCATGACCGACGACGCTGGCCGCTACGACCTGTGGGTGCTGGGCCCCAACGGCTTTCATCGCCACTTCAAGGGCGACCTCAACGCGCTGCGCGCCGCCGATGTGGCGCTGCCCGAAGTGCGGGTGTGCTACGACGTCGCCAACGGCAATGTCTACCTGACGATGATGAACACGGGCAAGAAGGCGGCCGGCTTCACGGTCAAGGCCAAGGCCTACCGCAACGATGGTCCGTGGACCGCCAGCGTGGCCGGTGGCACCCCGGTCGACCTGCATTGGGAGCTTGCCGGCAGTGGCCAGTGGTACGACTTCGCAGTGACCTGCGACGCCGACCCGGCCTACTACCGCCGCTTCGCCGGCCGCGTCGAGACCGGCAAGCACTCGGTCAGCGACCCGGCGATGGGCCTGGGCGACCTCTGAGGAAGTGCCGTGCGATCGGGTGCCGGCGCACTGGCATCCCGCTTGCATGGCCGCAACGCAGGCTCCAAGAAGAACGCTTTCTCAGCATCCGCAGCGGGTGTCAGTGGCGATTTTTGCCCAGTGAATTTCCAAAATGGCAGGGCTGTCTATGCCGACCTTGCCAAGTAGAAAAAGCCCGCTCCAGCACGGTATCAGCGTGCTGGAACGGGCTTTAAAAAATCAGCTTGGCACGGCCCGTGAGAAATTGGGGAGTAACGCCACATTGCAGCGGATACGCAGGGACTCGGCGCACGCAGTAGCAGCGACCACCGACCGATGTGACGGATTGAAAAGGCTTGCAAGGAGAACCTGAGTACGCTCAAGGCCACGCTCGAAGCGCAAATGCAAAAGCGCAGACACTGGCTGCAAGTGTGGCTTTGATGGTGCGCCTCATAGTGTGTGGATTCATTTCGCCTTCAGGAAGTCGCTCACTTCAAGCAGCACGAGCTCATTGTCATCGGCCTGGTTGGGCTCGCGGCTGCTGGAGAAGGGCAGATTGTTGTCATTGCCGACCACAATGTGCGCGGCATCGACCACATCCACGTTTTCAATGGTGAAGAATGGGAATTGCAGCACACCATCGGTGAGTGGTTTGCGGGCCAGCTTGCGCGGGTCAGCGATGCGCAGGAGGTCGATGTAGCCGATCTTGCGCACAGGGCCTGCGACGTTGGCCTCGGTCATCTCAATTTTGTAGACGCGCTTGAATTTGGCCAGGTTATGGAAGCAGTCGTTGCGCTGTTGTCCTTTGGGACAGGCTTTATCTGCCGTGCCTTCGCCGTTGTCGCGCTCAATGATCAGGCCAGTTGTGGCATCGACCATGTTGAAGTCACCAATGGCATGGCCATCGGCTTCGAGCGGATAGAACCATGAGCGGCCTGTCCATTTTTCAGCCGCCACATCAAACTCCAGAATGCGCAGGGCCTCCTTGCCATCCAGACGTTCGTAGTCTTTGCCCTCGGCGCTCCAGACCGGGCCTTCCAACAAGGCGTACAGCTTGCTGCCATCGGGTGAGGCCGCCATGCCCTCAAAGCCTTTGGAGCGTTTGACCTCAAAGTTCACTGCGCCACCAGGGGCGCCTGGGGTGGTGATGGCGGGGTGATCGGGGGAGCGTACGGTCTTGCCATTGATCTGTGTATCGAACACGGCCAGCACCTTGCCTTTGAGATCGGCCTTGATCAGGTAAGGGCCAAATTCTTCACCGATCCACAAGGCACCACCGGCAAACTGGAAACTCTCGGGGTCGAAGTCGGCGCCCGTCAGATAGCGTTGTTTTGTGCCTTCTTGCACGGTATGAAAAGGTACTTTTTTGTCAGGGTCATGCAGAAACACCGTCTCCATGCGGTGAAGCTTGCCACTGTCAAAGTCCACTTGATAGCGGGAGAGGTAGAGCATGAAGTCGGGCGAGTTGGCTTTGGAGCCTGCGCCGTTGTCGGTGAGTATCCAGAAGCTGCCGTCCGGCATTTTTTTTATGCCCGAATGTCCCTGCAATGGCTGCCCCTGAAAGGGCAGCGAGACGCCAGTGCCGCGCCCTGCAGACTGACCTTCCAGCGAGCCGACTTTGTCGATTCGCTGGGTGGTGGTGAATTTTCCACTGGTTTGCAGGTCTTGAGGGGCATCATGGGAGGCCGCAACAAAAGACTGGGCCGGTAAGACTGCGTGTTTCGCCAGTGTGGCCGGGTAGGCCTGCGGCTGCATATTCTGCGCCTTGGCAGTTGTAGCATTTGCGATGGCAAGAATGATGAGCGTGATAGCTGCAGCAAGGGTCAAGGGAAATGGAGTGTGTGGCATACGAGGAAGGATTTACAAACACGACTTACGCAAAAATCCACAGGTAGCGTTTTTCAACAAGCTCAGACGCTACAGGTAGTGTCTATCAACAAGGTTTGCGCAAGTCCTAACAAAATATCTCCCGAGGATGCTGTACCCACATGACGCCGTGATGACAGGGGCTTTGTTGCTCACCCATCCCCCTGAACTGGCCTCGCCACATGGGTGAAGCCCAAAGGGCCAATCCCTCACCAAAATCAAAACACCAGAGGGAGTTAAGGGTTGCAGAGGCCGTCTTCAGACCCATACCCGGATTAAAAAGTACTTTGTCACCTCGCTGAAGGATTACTCACGGGCAACCAGAATTGACAAGGCCCCCAGCTTGCGCGCTGCAGTATTTAATTTAACCAGGACTTACGCAAAATTGTCCTGGCAAGGCATTTTTCCGCCCTGCTTTTGGTGGGAGCCCGCCAAGTGCCCCAGGTCGTGCAAAAGTGCTGCGGCAATGGTCTGCGCATTTTCCCCTGCCTGCTCGGCCTGTTGTGTGCATTACAAGGCATGGCCCAATTGACTGACAGTTTCTCGCCCGTATTGGGTCATACCTCGGGTGAGCAGGAGGTGGGCAATATCGTGCAGGCTGAGGGCCGTGGAAATTCAGATAAGAAAGTTGCGAATGCGCGATGACAGTAAGTCCAAGGCACTGACGGTGACGATGATGATGAGTAATACAGCACAAGTTTCTGCATATTGAAACGAGCGCATGATTTCCCAGAGCACCACGCCAATACCTCCTGCTCCAACCATGCCCACGACTGTGGCCGAACGCACATTGGACTCAAAGCGGTACAGTACAAAAGAGACCCACAACGGCATCACCTGGGGTAACACACCGTAGACGATTTCGTGAAAACCGCTGGCACCGGTGGAGCGAATGCCTTCAAGTGGTTGGGGGTCAACAGCCTCGACGGCTTCTGAAAAAAGTTTGGCCAAAACACCTGTGGTGTGTACCCACAACGCCAATACACCGGCAAAGGGGCCCAGGCCCACCGCCACCACAAACAGCATGGCAAACACCATTTCATTGATGGCACGGCAGGCATCCAAAAAGCGCCGCACCGGCTGGTAAACCCACCACGGCACGATATTGGATGAAGCCAACAAGGCCAGGGGCACGGCGGAAAGCACCGCCAATACGGTGCCCCACAGGGCGATCTGCAGAGTGATCAACATCTCTTCAGCATAAAGACGCCAGTCCGAGAAGTTGGGTGGAAAAAAATCCGATGCATAGCGAGCCATGTTGCCTGCATCACGCCACAGGTCCAGGGGGCGCATGTCTGCGCCTTGCCACGAAGCTGCCAGCAGGAGCAGGACAAAGCCCCATGCGATTTGAACCGCGAAGCTGCGTGATGCAGGTACTGTGCCAAGGGCCGTGCTGCTAGCAGAAGAAGTGGAGGCTTGCATGGGAAGTCTGCCTGGGTGTTTAGTTCAGAGCAGCCAGCTTTTTGTCGATTTCAGCCAGGCGAACCTGCTTGTCGACATCGCTCAGGTTGGCGTCAGCCTCCAGCTTGTTGCGCAGACCGAATAATTCCAATTGACGAATTGGGATGAGCTGGCTGTTGTCCGACTCCTTGAAGCCTGAGAGCTTGGACAGCTTCATGAGCACTTCTTTTTCACGAGGGTCGGTCTTGCCGTAGTTGTAGAAAAATGTCTTGATCTTGGCCTTGGTAGCTTCGGGGAGATTTTTGCCCATGACCATGGGATCCAATGGAATCAGTGGTGATGTCCACACCACCTTGATGTCTTTGAATTTTTCAGGTGCACGTTGCTTCAGTTTATCCAGGTTTTCACTATTATTGGTTGCAACGTCTACCTGTTTGTTGGCAACAGATAAGGCATTGGCTTCATGGTTGCCATTGCGAGTCACTTTGAATAGTTTTTTGGGGTCGAGATTATTCTTGGCAAAGACGTAGTAGCCAGGAACCAAGAAACCGGATGTGGAGTTAGGATCGCCATTGCCGAAGCTCAGGCTCTTGCTGTTCTTGAGCACATCGTCCAGTGTGTTCATTGGGCTTGCTCTGTTCACGATAAAATGGGAGTAGTAGCCCTGTGCGCCGTCGGCGCTGACCATCTGTGCAAAAACTTCGCCATTGGAGCGATCTACTGCCTCAATCGCCGACTTGTTGCCTAGCCATGCCACCTGCACCTTGTTGAAGCGCATTCCTTCAATAATGCCAGCGTAGTCTGATGCAAAGAAGGGCGTTACCTTCAAACCGGTCTGGCGGTTCATATCGTCAAATAGCGGTTGCCAGTCTTGCTTCAAATTTTGGGAAGCTTCTGTCGAGATCAAGCCAAAATTGATCTCTTGGGCCTGTACGCTGCCGCCCAGGGCCAAACCGAGTGCCAATGTGGCGCATATTTTTTTCAACATAAAAATCCTTAGATCAATGAAAACCATGGTTTGCGCAAGCAAAAATGCCTGCACATGCCGCAAAAAAAATAGACAGGACTTACGCAAAATTGTCCTGTCTAGGCATTTTTCCGCAGTCCTAATAGATGCATGCAGCCCGCGCTGCGGGCATGCCCCAGGCAGAAGTAGGGGGCAGAGTTGGGATGGGTTTTTCGCAGCCGCCGACCAAGGAGGAAGGCAAAAGCTCATCGAGCTGAACGCCATACAAACTGCGCAGCAACTCCGGTGTGAGGGCGGCAGATGGCCCGTCGTACACCACTTGCCCCTGGCGCAAAGCCACTACCCGTGGGCAGTACTTGATGGCGACATCCACTTGGTGCAGTGACACCACGACGGTGCATCTGTCCTCGCGGTTGATACGCGCCAGAATTTCCATCACCTTGCGTGAAGATTCCGGGTCTAGAGAGGCAATGGGCTCATCGGCCAAAACGACCTTGGCGCCTTGCACCAAAGTGCGGGCAATAGCGGCGCGTTGCTGCTGGCCACCAGAAAGGGTTGATGCACGTTGTGCATGGCAGTCGGCAATGCCTACGCGATGCAATGCCTCTAATGCAACGGCGCGTTCTTGGGCGTTAAAAATACGCAGGTAGGCGCGCCACCACGGCATACGCGGTAGATGGCCCACCATGACATTCACCAGCACCGGCAAACGCGCTACCAGATTGAATTGCTGAAAGACAAAACCAATCTGGCTACGCAGTTTTCGCACCTGGCGACTCATGCGTCCTGCACGTTGCACACAATTTCCATCAATTTCGATCAGTGACGTGCTTTCGCCATCGGCTGCCACGAGCCCTGCCACGTGGCGTAGCAAGGTTGACTTGCCGGAACCCGAGGCTCCAATGAGTGCAACCATTTCGCCACGCTGGATGCTCAGATCAATATTGCGCAATGCATGCTTGCCATTCGCAAAGTGCTTGTTGAGCTGGCTGATACGCAGTACGGATTCCATCATGAACTCCAAATCAATTTAGATAAATTGGTATTCTGGGCAGTGACTGTGACGCTGTGGTGAAGGATTGATGATGTTTTCATGTCAATCCTTCACCACCATCCAAGTCATCCAATCACTCATTCAGCTTGTGCGCGTTTGCACAAAAAACGGGCAAGAACATTTTTTAAGGTTTCGCGGCTTAGATAATGCGTTCACCTTGGCGCCATACGGCCCGCACCACGGCGAAGGGTGGTGCATTGGGTGTAGGCACCAGACGAACCTGTACCAAGTCGGCGCGTAGTGCTGGTACCAGTACCCCCCTGTCTGTCAGGTTGACTGCGCGTGCTGGGTTGCTACTGACCATGGAGATGGCCTGGTGCATGGGCGCGATTCCATCGTGCACCAGACGCATGGCAGCACCCAGCAGGCTGGCAGGTATGTAGTCAGAGGAGAGAATGTCCAGTACGCCAAGGCGCGCCAGATCGGCTGCGGCGACGTTGCCCGAGTGGGATCCACCGCGCATCACATTCGGGCCACCCATGATTGTTTGCATACCCCGCTCCCGTGCCATGTGGGCGGCTGCCAAGGTGGTGGGAAACTCCGAAATGCACGCCCCTTCGGCGCTGGCCTGCTCGACATGGGCAACCGTTGTGTCATCGTGGCTTGCCAATGCGATGCCGTGGCTACGGCAGTAGTCGACAAAATAGGCGCGGTGGGGTCCGGCATAGCGGGCTTGCAGTTCAGCCGCCAGGGTGACCTGGCGTTCAAACTTCTCCTGGCTCCACCCCTTTTTGCCGGTGTAATAAGTGCGGGCATGTGCAAGGTCTACCCACTGGCGTTGTCCAGGGGTGTGATCCATGATGGAGAGCATGGACAAGCGGGTATGCCCATGAAAGGGTTCAAACAACTCAATGGTGTTGGCAGCTGGCAGTTCACAGCGCGCGTGCAGATGGTGGTCGGCGCGCAGCAGGTTTTGCTGGGTGCAGGTTTCGATGACATGCAGTACCTCGCTCCAGGTGTCGCCACGCAGGCTTTGAGCGTCCATATCGCCGTCCCCCACACCCAATGCGTCGAGAACGGTGGTGATGCCTGCAGCCGCCACCTCTGCATCGTGCGCCAGCAATGCAGGCACCACAGGCCAGCGTACTTTGGGACGTGGCATGAGATGGCGCTCAAAATTGTCGGTATGTACTTCAACCAGACCGGGCAGCAGGTAGTCGCCCTGCAAATCGATGCTGGAAGGGATGCTGCTCATACTGTGGTCTATGGCGCGAATGGTGCCGTTTGCTGCACACAGCGTGCCGTGCACTACTTCGTCGGGCAGCACCAGACGGGCATTGGTCAATACAAGAGGGTTGGTCATACAGAGATTCTGAAATCTGCCAGATTGATACGGCGCGTTGCAACGGCAGCGCCTACCTGAGCATCATGAAAAATGCCAACAATGCCGGCCCCGCGCGCCGTGGCTTCACGGATAAGGGAGACAACGGTCTGGGTATTGGCTGCATCCAACGATGCGGTAGGCTCGTCCAGCAGCAAGAGTGGCTTGGGCTTGATCATGCTGCGCGCGATGTTGATGCGTTGCTGCTCTCCTCCCGAAAAGGTGGCGGGTGGCAGATGCCATAGACGCTCGGGAATGCGCAGGCGCGCCAGCCAGACGCGGGCTTGTTCGCGTGCAGACTCCAGCGCCTGTGTATCGTCGCCTGCATCTTCAGCCAGTGGCTCTGCCACGATATCCAGTGCCGGCACACGGGGGATGACGCGCAAAAATTGGCTGACGTACCCCATGGTGTGGCGGCGTAGTTGCACCACAGCACGGGGGGCTGCGGTGGTCACATCGATGGGCTCTTGCCCTGGTGGGTGGATGGTGATGCGGCCTGCGCTGGCGCGGTAGTTGGCGTAGATGAGTTTGAGCAATGTGCTTTTCCCCATGCCTGAGGGGCCATCGAGCACGACGCATTCACCAGGGTTCAGGCGCAGCTCGAACTGCTCAAGCACGGGTAACTCGATACCGTTTTGATGGTGCAAGGTGAAGCGTTTGCTTACCCCTTTCATCTCAAGCAAGGGGGCGTATGTGGCGTGGGTCATGGCTGGAGTACCGAAGAAACAAGCAGTTGGGTATAAGGATGGTGGGGGTCGTCAAGCACTTGATCGGTCAGGCCCGCCTCGACGATGCAACCACGCTGCATGACAAGCATGCGATTGGCCAGCAAGCGAGCGACCGCCAGATCGTGGGTGACGATGATGGCGGCCAACTGCATGTGTCGCGTCAACTGGCGCAGCAGGTCGAGCAGGCGGGCTTGCACCGATACGTCCAGCCCGGAGGTTGGTTCGTCCATAAACACCAGACGCGGCTGGGTGACCAGGTTGCGGGCAATTTGCAGGCGCTGGCGCATGCCGCCAGAAAAGGTTCGCGGGGTATCGTCAATGCGTGCCGGATCAATCTCCACGCGCTCCAGCCAGGCTTGTGCGGTGGAACGCAGACGCCCGTAGTGGCGCGCGCCCAGCCCCATGAGTCGTTCGCCCACATTGGCACCGGCGGATACGTCCATGCGCAGGCCATCGGCAGCGTTTTGGTGAACAAAGCCCCAGTCTGTACGTGCCAGCAGGCGCTGCTGTGCCAGGCCCATGCCAAATACCTCTTGCAGACCACCATCACGGGTCATAAATTGCACGCTGCCTGCATCGGGCAGATGGCGCGCAGCTACCGCATTGAGCAGGGTTGACTTGCCCGAGCCGGACTCGCCCACAATCGCCAGCACCTCGCCCGGCCAGAGTTCAAACGAAGCATCGTGCAGTGCCACTTGGCTGCCATAGCATTTGCGAATGCCGCGCACTTGCAGCAAGGGGGGTGTGCAGGGCATGTTCATGACAAACCTCCTTCATCCACAGGCTGCATCTGCGCATCCTGGCGGGTTTGGCAATAATGAGAGTCAGAACAAACATGCAGGCGTGTGCCTGCATCGTCGGTGATGATTTCATCCAGATAGCTGTCCACTGCGCCGCACAGTGCGCATGGAGCGTCCCAGCGCTGCACCTCAAACGGATGGTCTTCAAAGCCCAGGCTTTCCACTGCCGTGTAAGGGGGCACGGCGTAGATTCGCTTTTCGCGGCCTGCGCCAAACAATTGCAATGCAGGACTCATGTGCATCTTGGGGTTATCGAACTTGGGTATGGGCGACGGCGACATCACGTAGCGGCCATTCACCAGCACCGGATAGTCGTAGGTGGTGGCGATGTGGCCATAGCGGGCTATGTCTTCGTACAGCTTGACGTGCATCAGCCCGTACTCGGCCAGCCCATGCAGGGTGCGGGTTTCGCTGGCACGGGGCTCAAGTTTTTGCATGGGCTCCGGCAGGGGAACTTGGTAGACGATGATCTGTCCGGGCGCCAGGGGTGTCTCTGGAATGCGGTGTCGGGTCTGGATCAGACTTGCCTCTTCAGTGCGGGTGGTGGTGCGCACACCGGCGGTGCGTTCAAAGAAGCGGCGGATATTGACCGCATTCACCGTATCGTCTGAGCCCTGGTCGATGACCTTGAGTACTTCGCCCGGGCCGATGACCGAGGCTGTGACTTGGATGCCGCCCGTACCCCAGCCATAAGGCAGTGGCATTTCTCGCGAACCAAACGGCACTTGGTAGCCTGGAATGGCTACGGCCTTGAGAATGGCGCGACGGATCATGCGCTTGGTACGCTCATCCAGATAGGCAAAATTAAAGTCAGAGGTACCGACTGGGCTGGCTGCGGCGGAGGAAGATGTGTTCATATTCATGCCGCGCTTCCTTCGCGCATTTTGCGCACCAGCTCAAGTTCGGACTGAAAGTCCACGTAGTGCGGTAGCTTGAGGTGCTGCACAAAGCCAGAGGCCTCCAGACTGTCGCTGTGCGAGAGCACAAACTCCTGCATCTGCGCGGGCGACTCAATGGCTTCGCCCAGTTCTTCGGCACGTAGCGCACGGTCGACCAAGCCCATGGCCATGGCCTTGCGTTCACTATGACCAAAAGCCAAGCCATAGCCCCTGGTGAACTGTGGCGGCTCGGTTTTGCTGCCTGCAAACTGGTTCACCATTTCACACTCGGTAATCTCTATGTCTCCGATGGAGATGGAAAAGCCCAATTCTTCGGGCTCAATCTCCAGAGCAACGCTGCCATGGCGGATTTCGCCCACAAAAGGGTGGCTGTTGGCATAGCCGCGCTGGGTGGAGTAGGCCATGGCCAGCAAAAAACCCTCATCACCCCGCGCCAGGTTCTGCAACCGGGTAGCCCGCTCTGCGGGGAATCGCAGGGGCTCGCGGGTGATGTCTGTGGGTGCCGGATCACCTTCGGGCACGGGGTGGGTTTCAATCAACCCTTCGCGGTTGAGCCAATCCACCACGCGAGCAGGTGCATCAGCAGGCGGCAGGCTGGCGGGTGAACAAGCGGGTGTCGCTGCACGATCCTCGGTACCGTTTGCCAGCAAGGAGAAGTCCAATAGACGCTGGGTATAGTCATAAGTAGCCCCCAGCACCTGACCACCGGGCACATCCTTGAATGTGGCGGAAATGCGGCGGTCCAGTGCCATGTGCGCCGTGTCTAGTGGGCAAGTGTTGCCCAGACGCGGCAATGTGGCACGGTAGGCGCGCAGCAGGAAAATAGCCTCCACCAGATCACCTGCGGCTTGTTTGATGGCCAGCGCGGCCAGTTCGGGGTCATACACGGAGCCCTCGGTCATTACCCGATCAACAGCTAGGCGCATTTGCTGGCGGATCTGCTCCACGCTCAGCTCGGGCTCGGTCACATCGCCCCGGCGCTGCTCGGCCAGGCGCTGGTAACTATTGAGAATGGCGGTTTCCCCGCCTTTGACGGCTACATACATGCTCAGTGCTCCTGCAGCAAGGGTTGAGAAAGAGAGGCGCTGATCTGCGTGGTGCGCGGCAGGCCCAGCAATTGGCGGGGTGTTGCCAAATACACATCCACTCCACATGGAAAGGCGGCATGGTTGCGAGCCCATTGGCTCGTGAAGTCGGCGGGCAACCCCTGCACATGCAAGTCCACGGCCTCGCGAATACCTGGGCCACGCAGCGACCAGCCGTGGCCTGGGTGCATGGCTTGCACATCGACCACGCAGGTGGTGGATTGGTCGGGGTCAGACTCGCTGCCCTGCGCAAACGTGTGCAATGCGGGTAGTTCATCGGTATGTGCGACCCATGCAAAGTGCGCCATGGCCGGCTCCTTGACCAAGGTGCAACCTGTGTGAAATCGCAACCACGCGGCAGTTGAGCTCGCGGCCAGTGAAGGCGAGAGCCACAGGCGGCAATCTGCATCCAGCAAGGCCAGCAGCAGAAAGGCTGCGCTGCCATGTCCGACATCTGGAACGTAGTCATCATGTTCCGTCGCCAGAGGCTGGCCGGGCTCGGAGAAGGCTTGCAAGGCCCGACGAAAAACCGCCTGGCTTCCCAATGCCAAGTCGGAAAAACCAGGCCCAATATTGGTGCAGTCATGCATGCTCACAGGGGGTTCTCCTCGTCGCCATCTGCGTTGTCGGCTTCTCGTGCCACTGTGAAAAACTCCACCTTGGTACTCTGCGCCCGCGCCTGGCGCTTTGCATTTTTTTCAGCCAGATAGCTGCGTACCGGCTCTAGCAAACGCTCTTCCAGTACCGCCTGCTGTTGTGGTTCTTGCAGCAATGCATCGGCCAGTGCCGCCAGATGGGCCTGTCGGTGAGAGCGTCCGAGCACATAGGCCACACCCACAGCGTTATGCCCCGCCGGGGTGCTGGAGCAGCGCAAAGCGCAGCGGGTGATGGTGACCTCCCCCAGGTTAAAGCGCGCGCCCGTGCCACCAGCACGGCCTTGCACCATCATCAAACCCGTCTCAGGGGTGCGTAGCCATTGAGGTGCGACCCCGGCATGGTTTGCGAGAGCTGACTCCAGCAAATCCAAAGGTGCACGCGCCAGCAAAGCCAGCCATTGAGATCGGTCTGCAAAAAGGGGGTGTAGCGGGGTGTCAAATGCATGCAACATAGCGGTGTTAGGCTGAAAGTTGTATAGATGAATCAAATCAAGAGGTCAGCTTAGCGAGCCATGAAGTAGGTTTTATGACAACAACCCAATCCTCCCCTCCCTTGCTCCATGAAACAGGTCGTGACAGTTTTTGGCTACGCATCGCATCTGCGTTAACCGATGCCATTGCGAGCGGCACCTATGCGCCAGGCCAACGCTTACCTTCTGAGTTGCGTCTGGCCGAGCAATTTGGTGTCAACCGCCACACCATCCGCCACTCTCTTGCCAGCCTGTGCAATCAAGGTCTGCTGCGGGTTACACAAGGCAGTGGCACCTACGTTGAAGAGTTTGCAGTCGATCTGGTGCTGGCAAAACGCACCCGCCACCAACACAACATGGCGCAGGCTGGTGTGAGCGGCAAACTGCATGTACTGGGCTCGCGTTCCGTGCGCGCAACAGCCGCACAGGCGCGCGCGTTGCAGGTGCCTGCACGCAGCACCCTGCTGAGCCTGCGGGTACTTGGTGATGCCCAGGGGCTGCCGCTGCATGTGAGTGAACGCTTCTTTCCATTGCCACGCTTTGCTGGCTTGGAGCCGGTGGTGCGTGAGACGGGCTCCATTACCCAAGCTTTTGCTGTGCATGGTGTGGCTGATTACACCCGGCTGAACAGCCGCATTACCACTGAGATGCCTGATGCGGTAGTGGCTGCAGAGCTACGGCAATCAGCCAACCGCCCGGTATTGCGGGTCGAGAGCGTCAACATTGATTTGGCTGGCGAACCGATTGAATTTGCCATCACCTGGTTTGCAGGCGACCGCATTACCCTGACCGTGACACACCATGACTAAGCACCACCACACTGCATACCGCTACGCCGTATACCTCGCCCCCCAGGCCAACAGCCCTTGGGGGCATGCAGGCAGCACGTGGTTGGGACGCTGCGCTGCACGACAGCAGCTTTTGCCGCAACCACCTGTGATGGGTGTTAGCACCGAAGAGCAAAAAAGACTCACTGCTGCACCCCGGCGCTACGGTTGGCATGCCACGCTCAAAGCGCCTTTTGCCTTAGCCCAAGGGCATGACCTGCTCAGTTTGCGTGTAGCTTTGCGCCGTATTTGTCGCCAAATAGAGCCCTTCACACTGCCCCCGCTCCAGGTCACCCGTATGGATAATTTTCTGGCGCTGACACCTTCCGCTGCCTGCCCTGATCTCGATGCGGTGGAACGCACCTGCGTTACCCGCTTGCAGCCACTGGCATTGCCATTGTCCGAGTCCGCGTTGAGCCGCCGTCGCGCAGCAGGGCTTAGTCCGCAGGAGGATGCGCTTTTGCAGCACTGGGGCTACCCCTTTGTACTGGAGCGGTTTAGATTTCACATGTCCCTCACCGGCTC
>JAYVXE010000436.1:0-10762 GCA_043785395.1 Burkholderiaceae bacterium
TCCCGTGCTCTGGCGCTACAAGGAGCTGCGCGAGCATGTACTGCGCTCTGTAGAGCTGGTATCGCCCGAAAAAGCCGGTCGCCGTGTGGTCTACCTGAACAACCCCGGCCGCCGTGATGTGGCTGCCGCTGTGGGCTGGTTGTATTCGGGTTTGCAGGTCATGCACCCGGGAGAGCTGGCATCCGCCCATGCCCACACCCATTCCGCCTTGCGCTTCATCATGGAAGGCCGGGGTGCTTACACCATTGTGGATGGCCACAAGATGACCCTGGCCGAAAATGACTTTGTGCTGACGCCCAACGGCACCTGGCATGAACACGGTGTGGCCGAGGATGGCACGCCCTGTATCTGGCAGGACGGCCTGGACATCCCTCTGGTGAATGCCTTGGAGGCGGGTTTCTACGCCGTCCACCCTGAGCTGCAACAGGCCGTCACCCATCCGGTGGATGACTCCACGGGTTTGTGGGGCGGTGCAGCGCTGCGCCCCCAGCAGGTCAGCAATTGGACCAAGCCCTACTCCCCTTTGTTCAAGTACGCATGGGAGCCCACCTATGAAGCCTTGCAGCGCTGCGCCAAGGTCAGCGACGGCAGCCCTTTCGACGGTGTACTGATGAACTACACCAACCCCGTCACAGGCGGGTCGGTGATGCCCACCATCGGCGCGAGCATGCAACTGCTGCGGCCCGGCGAACACACCAAGGCGCACCGACACACCGGAAGTTTTATCTACCAGGTGGCCAAGGGCCGTGGTTACTCGGTCATCAACGGCCAACGTATGGACTGGCAGGAGCGCGACATCTTCTGCGTCCCGTCCTGGATGTTCCATGAACACGCCAACCTCTCGCCGAGTGCGGATGCCTGCCTGTTTTGTTTCAACGATCTTCCCGTCATGCAGGCCCTGGGCCTGTACCGCGAGGAAGCACTGGGTGAAAACGGGGGCCACCAGCCGGTCTCCTGATTCCCCGCCCGCCACGACCTTTTCATCACCCTACAACACGTGCCTTGGCACGTGCGGGGATTGTTTGGGCTTTTTTCGCCGCGCCAGCGGCATTTTCTGGAGATTTCACGATGCGTCTTGTCACCTACCGCAGTCACCCCACCGCCGCAGGCCGCCTTGGCGCCCTGGTCGCAGACATGGTGGTCGATCTGTCCGCACTGGGGGCTGTGGCCGATGTGGTTTTGCCCACCGACATGCTGGAATTTATTGATCTGGGGCCGGATGCCGTGCGGGTCGCCAGTGCGTTGCTCGCAGAACGCAAAGGCCAATGGCCGGTCGGTGTGGCTCAGCCGCTGTCGAATGTGAAACTGCTGGCCCCCATCCCCCGGCCGCGCAAAAACATCTTCGGCATCGGCCTCAACTACGTAGAGCACGTGGCCGAATCCAGCCGCACGCTGGACACTGCGAAAGAGCTGCCCAAACAGCCGGTCATCTTCTCCAAACCCCCGACCTCGGTGATCGGCCCCGGCGACGCCATTGAACACAACGCAGGTTTGACGCAACAGCTCGACTGGGAGGTTGAACTGGCGGTGATCATGGGTCAGCGCGCCCAACGCATCAGCGAGGCCGACGCCCTGTCGTACGTCTTCGGCTACAGCGTGATGATCGACATCAGCGCACGCGACTGCCGCCGCGCTGGCCAGTGGATCTACTCCAAGGGCCAGGACACCTACGGTCCGTTCGGCCCGTGCATCGTGACCGCTGATGAGATCAGCGACCCGCAGGTGCTGGACCTCTGGCTCACGGTCAATGGCCAGATGAAGCAGAAATCAAACACCCGCCACATGCTGTTCAAGGTGCCCCATCTGATTGCAGACATCAGCGCCGGCATCACCCTGGAGCCGGGCGACATCATCGCCACCGGCACGCCCGAAGGTGTGGGCGCAGGCCGCACACCGCAGGAATGGCTGTGGCCCGGGGACGTGGTGGTGGCCTGCGTCGAAGGCATCGGTACGCTGCGCCACCCGGTGGTAGCTGTCTGACATCCCTTGGCCCCCGTACTTTTCAACCATTGATAAATTCAGGAGACAAACCATGTTCAAAAACCCCACCCGCAGCAGCCTCTTGCTCGCCGCACTGGGCGCAGCCCAGCTCGCTCTGGCAGCCGCCCCGGTCAAGATCGGTTTCATCACCACACTGTCCACGCCCGCGGGCTACATCGGCGAAGACGAGCGTGATGGCTTTAACCTGGCGGTCACGCAAGGTGGCGGCAAACTCGGCGGCATCCCGGTCGAGCTGGTGGTCGAGGACGACGCACTCAAGCCCGCCAATGCCAAACAAGCGGTGGACCGCATGCTGCAGTCGGGCATCAAGCTCTATACCGGTGTCAACTTCTCCAACGTGCTCGCGGCGGTCGTGCCCAGCGTCCTCAAGGCCGAGCAGTTCTATGTGAGCCTGAACCCCGGCCCGTCGAACTTCGCCGGGGACAAGTGCGACAAGAACTACTTCGTCGCCTCCTACCAGAACGACGCGTTCCACACCGCCGGTGGTGTCGCCGCCAACGAGCTGGGCTACCAACGTGTGGTGCTGCTGGCGCCCAACTACCAGGCGGGCCGCGACGCACTCGCAGGTTTCAAGCGCACCTACAAGGGTGAGGTGCTCGCCGAGATTTACACCAAGCTCGACCAGTCGGACTTTTCGGTGGAACTCGCCCGTGTGCGCTCGCTGGCCCCCGACGCGGTCTACCAGTTCCACCCCGGTGGGGCAGGCATCAACTTCGCCAAGCAATACGCCAACGCGGGTCTGGGCAAAACCATCCCCATGGTGATGCCCGGCTTCTCGATGGACAACCGGATGCTGGCGGCCACGGGTAATGCCTCGGAGGGGTTCTACACCACCGGCATCTGGTCCAGCGCCATGGACAGCGCAGCCAGCCAGAAGTTCGTTCAAGACTTCCAGAAGGCCTATGGACGGATACCAACCGACTATGCGATGCAGGCCTACGACACAGCGCAATGGATCGGCTCGGGGCTCAAGGCCGTCAACGGCGACCTGGCCCAGGCTGACGCCTTCCGTGCGGCACTGCGCAAAGCCGATTTTGCGTCGTTGCGTGGCAAGTTCAAACTCAACACCAACCAGCACCCAATCCAGGACCTGTACCTGATGCGGATCGAGAAAAATGCCCAAGGCGCCCTCGCACCCAAGGTCGTGCGCAAGATCATCAGCGACGACAAGGACGCCTACGCCGAACTCTGCAAGATGCCGTCATGACACTGCTGCTCGAACAAGTCCTGAACGGGCTGCAGTTCGGGGCCATGCTGTTCATGCTGGCCTCGGGCCTGACGCTGATCTTCGGGATCATGGGGGTGGTCAACCTCAGCCATGGCTCGTTCTACATGGTGGGGGCCTACTGCGCGGCGTTTGCGATCACCCACACAGGCTCATTCCTGGCCGGCATGGTGGCCGCCCTTGCCGGTGCTGGTCTCTACGGACTGGCCGTCGAAGTGCTGGTGATTCGCCGCCTCTACCGCCGAGACCACCTCTACCAGGTGCTGGCCACCTTCGGCTTGATCCTGTTCACCAACGAAGCCGTGAGTCTGTTGTTCGGTCGCCGCCCGCCGCTGGTCAACACACCCGCCCTGCTCGACGGTGCCGTAACCCTGCTGCCCGGCTTCCAGTACCCGGTGCTGCGCCTGGCCTTTATCGGCGTCGGCGCCCTGGTTGCGGTTGGCCTGTGGTTGCTCGTCAACCGCACCCGGGTCGGCATGCTGGTGCGTGCAGGCGCCGACGACCGCGAGATGGTCGATGCCTTAGGTGTGGACATCCGCAAGCTCTACACCATTGTTTTCGGGCTCGGTGCACTGCTGTGCGGACTCGCCGGTGTGATGGCGGCACCGCTGCTCGCCGTCGAGATCGGTATGGGTGAGCGGGTACTGATTACCACCTTCGTAGTCATCGTGATTGGCGGTGTGGGTTCGGTGCGTGGTGCTTTGGCCGGTGCATTGCTGGTGGGCATGGTCGACAGCCTGGGCCGCGCCTTTTTGCCCGAGCTGCTGGGTGGCATGTTTTCGCCCGCGGTGGCCGACCCACTGGCCGCTGGCCTTGCGTCGGCTGGCATCTATGTGCTCATGGCGGTCGTGCTGATCGTGCGCCCCCTCGGGCTTTTTCCAATGAAGGGCTGATCCCCATGCCATTTACTTTTTCCCGGCGTGCCCTTCTGGGTTGGGTGATTTTTTCTGCCTTGCTGCTGGCCCCGCTGGCTGCTGATCTTTCGGGCACACCCTATATCGTCAACCTCGTTACACGGTTCGTGATCTACGGCCTGGCCGCGGTTTCACTGGACCTTGTGCTCGGTTATGGCGCTATGGTGAGCTTCGGCCATGCCATGTTTTTTGGGCTGGGTGGCTACGTGGTGGCCATCATCAGTTTCCACACACTGGGGGCCGGTCCGCTGTTGGGCTGGAGCGGCAGCCAGCGTGCACTGGTGGTCTGGCCCATCGCAATCGCCTGCTGCGGCCTGCTGGGTGCCGCCGTGGGTTACCTGGCGCTGCGCACCCGGGGCGTGCAGTTCATCATGATCACGCTGGCTTTCGGGCAGATGCTGTATTTCGTGCTGATGTCGCTGCAAATCTATGGCGGCGACGACGGCCTGATGATGGCCGAGCGCAATGTGCTGCCCGGCATCGACACAAGCCAGCCCGTCAGCTTCTACTACGTCTGCCTGGGCCTGCTGCTGGTCTGGACCTTGCTATGCATGCGCCTGGTGAACTCGCGTTTTGGCATGGTGCTGCAGGCCTTGCGCCAAAGCGAGCGCCGCGCCGTCAACCTCGGTGTGGCCCCGACGCCCTACCGGCTCACTGCTTTTGTGGTGTCGGCGATGGGCACAGGTCTGGCCGGCATTCTGTGGGCCAACTACGCCGGCCTGGTCACACCCGACATGGCATCGTGGACCAAATCCGGTGAACTGATGGCCATCGTCATCCTCGGCGGAGTGGGCACCCTGCTCGGCCCCATCGCCGGTGCGGCGATCTACCTCGGGCTGGAGCAGGCGCTATCGGCCTGGACCGAACACTGGATGCTCTTTATGGGGCCGCTGCTGGTGCTGGTGGTACTGACAGGCCGCAACGGCCTGCTCGGCGGCTGGCTGGGCACGCGCCATGGAGGCTGACATGGCAGACAACACACTCCTTACCGTGCGCGAGCTGCGCAAAGCCTTCGGGGCAGTCCAGGCCGCCAACGGGGTCAACCTCGACGTCCGCGCCGGGGAAATCCATGCGCTGATCGGCCCCAATGGTGCGGGCAAGTCGACACTGATTGCCCAGATCTGTGGCGAGCAGCAACCCGACTCCGGCCAAATCTTGATCGACGGGCTCGACGTGAGCGCCACACCGGCCTATGCGCGGGCCCGCCTGGGTCTGGGACGCTCGTTCCAGATCACTGAACTCTGTGCCGACTACACCGCGTGTGAAAACGTGATGCTGTCGCTGATGCTCAAGACGGGCCGCGCCTTCCAGGCCTGGGCCGACCCACGCCGGGATCCGGTCTTGCGCGAACAGGCCGGCACCTGGCTGGCACAGGTGGGCCTGGCCGACCGCGGCGAGGCACTGGTCGCCGACCTGGCCCATGGCGAAAAGCGGCAACTTGAGCTGGCCGTGGCACTGGCACGTGCACCCCGCTTGCTGCTGCTGGACGAACCGATGGCCGGCATGGGGGCGGAAGAGTCGGCCCGTATGACCGAACTGCTGCGTGGCATGAAGGGGCGCTACGGCATCCTGCTGGTCGAACACGACATGGACGCGGTGTTTGCCCTGGCCGACCGTATCAGTGTGTTGGTCTACGGCAAAACCATCTTCACCGGCACACCCGACGCCGTGCGCCACCACCCCGAAGTGCGGGCGGCCTACCTGGGGGACGCAACATGCTGAAAGTAGAAGCCATCACAGCGGGGTACGGGTCGAGCCAGGTGTTGTTCGGTATGGGTTTCGAAGCCCAGGCCGGCCAGGTCGTGTCGCTCGTAGGCCGCAACGGCATGGGCAAAACCACCACCGTGCGCACCCTGATGGGCATGTTGCCGGCCCGCGAGGGCAGCATCACACTCGACGGCGTGCCCCTGACACGGCTGGCACCGCATGCGGTGGCCCGCCTGGGGGTGGGCCTGGTGCCCGAAGGCCGCCGGGTCTTCGGCTCCCTGTCGGTGCAGGAAAACCTGGTGGCCACGGCACGCGGTGCGGCGGATGCCGGACGCGAGGCATGGACGCTTGAGCGTGTCTTTGCGCTGTTCCCACGCCTGCAAGAACGCCGCAAACAGTCGGCCCGAACGCTCTCGGGCGGCGAGCAGCAAATGCTGGCCGTAGGCCGCGCACTGATGACCAACCCCCGGCTGCTGGTGCTCGACGAAGCCACGGAAGGCCTGGCGCCCCTGATCCGCAAGGAGATATGGGACTGCCTGCGCACACTCAAGTCCCAGGGCCAAACCATCGTGGTGATTGACAAGAACCTTGCCGAAATGGCCACGCTGGCCGACCGCCACCACATCGTAGAGAAGGGCCGCGTGGTCTGGGCGGGCACCCCTGCCGCCCTGTCCGAACGCCCTGATCTGACCCAACGTTACCTCGGCCTCTAGATTTTCAAGGAGTTTTCCATGTTGAACCTGCCCCAATTCAAGGCGGCCGCCGTGCAGGCGTCGCCAGTCTTTCTGGACACCGACGCCACCGTCGACAAGGTGTGCCTGCTGATCGAGGAGGCGGCCGCAAACGGCGCGAGTCTGGTCGCGTTTCCCGAGGTGTTTGTGGCGGGCTACCCGTACTGGAACTGGATGATGACGCCGGTGCAGGGCAGCCCCTGGTTCGAAAAACTGTGCCGCTCCGCAATTGAGATCCCCGGCCCAGAAATCCAGCGCATCGCCCAGGCCGCTAAGAACCACGGCGTCCATGTCGTGGTCGGCGTGAACGAACGCAGCCGCACCGGCATCGGCACCATTTACAACACCCTGGTCATCATCGGCCCCGATGGCCGCTTGCTGGGCCGCCACCGCAAGCTGGTACCGACCTGGGCCGAAAAGCTGACCTGGGCCCATGGCGATGGCTCCTCGCTGCGGGTCTACGACACAGCCATCGGCAAGCTGGGGGCCCTGGCCTGCGGCGAGAACACCAACACCCTGGCGCGCTTCAGTCTGCTGGCCCAGGGTGAACTGGTGCACGTGGCAAGTTATATCGCCCTGCCCGTGGCGCCACCCGACTACGACATGGCCGAAGCCATCCGCGTGCGCGCAGCGGCACATTCATTCGAAGGCAAGGTCTTTACCGTCGTCGCCTGCTCGACCATCTCGGCAGAAATCGTCGATGCCATGGCCGACGGCAAACCCGAGGTGCGCGCCCAACTTGAGCGGCGCAACAGTGCGTTCTCGGGCATTCTGGGACCCGATGGACGGGTGATTGGTGCACCCCTGATTGACGACGAAGGCATCGTGTATGCCGACATCGACCTGTCGCGCTGCATCCAGCCGCGCCAGATGCACGACATCACGGGCCACTACAACCGCTTCGATATTTTCGACCTGCGTGTGAACCGGCGCAGCCAACAGGCGGTGCGTTGCAGCGACGACAGCACGCCCGACACATCCCTGCGCAACGACGGCGCGGTGACCTTCATCGACGATACCGAGATTCCCCAATGAAGCAAACCACTTTGCGTATCGGGCAAATCGTGCCCTCTTCCAACACCACGATGGAGACCGAAATACCGGCCATCCTGCGCGCCCGCGAAGCTGTCGAAGCCGAACGTTTCACATTCCATTCCAGCCGCATGCGCATGAAAAAAGTCACCAAGGAGGAGCTCGCCGCCATGGACCGCGACTCTGACCGGTGTGCGCTGGAGCTGGCAGACGCCCAGATGGACGTACTCGGTTACGCCTGCCTTGTCGCCATCATGAGTATGGGACTCGGCTACCACCGTGTTTCCGAAAAACGCCTGCACCAACGCACGGTAGACGCCGGACACGCGGCACCCGTGGTCACGAGCGCAGGCGCACTGGTCGATGGCCTGCAGGCACTCGGTGCCAAGAAGGTGTCCATCATCACGCCCTATATGAAGCCGCTGACCCAGTTGGTCATCGACTACATCGAGCACGAAGGCATTGAAGTGGTGGACAGCATCTCGCTGGAAATCCCCGACAACCTGGAGGTCGGCCGGCAAAACCCGCTGGCACCCGCAGAGATCAGCAAACGGCTCAACACCCGTGGGGTGGATGCCATTGTGGCTTCGGCCTGCGTCCAAATGCCGTCGCTCCCTTCAGTGCAACTGATCGAGGAGCGCACCGGCCTGCCCGTGGTGTCTTCATCGGTTGCCACGGCCTACATGATGCTCAAGACCCTGGGGCTCAAGAGTTATGCGCCGGGTTTTGGGAGTCTTCTGTCCGGTCGGCACTGATGCCGGTACCGGCCTGGCGAAGCACGCGCTTTATCATCCCGCAATGACCCGCTCCGCTCTCACGACCACACCCGACCAGGTGCCCAACCCACCCGAAGGCTCTTTCGCACAGGGCGTGAAAAAACCCATCGCGAAGGCCCGCATTAAGGCCCGTGTTAAGGCCATACGGCAGGCACCTACATGGGATGAAAGCACTCTGACACCGGCACTGGAAGAAATCACACTGGCCGAACAGGTCTACCGCGCCTTGCGGCGCGACATCATCTCCGGGGAGGTTCCTGCCGGGCAATCGCTGCGCCTCGAATACCTGAAAGAACGCTACGGCATCAGTTTTTCACCGATACGCGAAGCGCTGAACCGCCTGCACAGCGAACGGATGGTGGTGGTGACCAGTTCTCGTGGTTTCCGGGTGGCCCCCTTCTCGGTGGAAGAGATGTGGGATGCCATCGAGGCCCGAATTTTGATTGACTGCGAAGCCATGCGCCGCTCGCTGGAACGGGCGGATGACCGGTGGGAAGCACAGCTGGTGGGGGCTTTTCATGCGCTGACCCTGGCCGCCAACCGCAGCGTGGCGCAACGCGAACTGGCACCGTCACAGGACGAAGTGCTCGAAGCACGGCATCTGGAATTCCACCATGCGCTGATTTCAGCCTGCGGCTCACGCTGGCTTATCGAACTGTCGGGACAGATGTACGCACAGACCGAACGTTACCGGCGCCCCAGTCTGCGCGGCAGACCGCGCTGGGGCAGCACACGTGATGTGCAGCAGGAACACCAAAACCTGATGGACGCAGCGCTGGCGCGCGACGCCGCACGGGCCACCACCCTGCTCACGCAGCACTACCGGGAAACCGGGCGCATGGTCGATCTTGCGCGCCAGGCCTGACCGACGCACACGGAAGCGAGCTTGTCAACCCCTTTCTTCCATTGACTAACCCGCACCGGATGGACTCCGTGCTCCTGGCAGCGGTCGGCGCAGCGGTCGATTATTTGTCAGGAGGCGCATGTTTCTGGCGCTGTTCAGTTGAAAAATTTCTTAAGTAAGTCTGCCTGACCGGCAGCCTGGAGACATCTCCTGACTGGGTTCAAATTGAGGCAGCCTGCACCGACTTCAGGTTGTCAAAACGGCACGTCCTCCTCCCCGAGATTGCCAGGCGTGAATGGCTGCGCCGCTGCGCGCATGTCGTTCGACAAAATCGAATGAATCTGGGTACCGTACTGCTGCCAGATGATTCCCAGCAAATTTTCCAGTAAGCCCAAAATGGCTGCCACCTGTTGGGATGTCCAATCTGCTGACACGTTGATGGACCGATTGCGGCGGCTCAGGTACAGGGCCAATGTCTTTGGGCGACGGCGTTTCATGATTTCTTGTCCTTCGCCTTGCTCGGTCGCGTGCTGGTGGCTCGCCGTGCCTCTTTTGCTTCGCCACATAACTTTGCAGCACTTTGGGGCTGGGGAAGTCATGGGTATTGCTGGCGTGAGTGCAAGACCCGCAGAATATCAATCATATCGCTGCCGACCTGATAAACCACGATGTAATTTGGATGCACGACGTGTTCGCGTGTGCCAGCCACGCGACCGGGCCGGAACAGATACGGCATGAGTGGAAGATTCTCGGCAGATTGGACGATGGCAGCGTGAAGGTTTTGCGCCGCGTCTGGGTTGCGCTGCTCGATGCAATCTAAGATTTCCACCAAGTCGGTGGTTGCCTCGTCAGACCAGCGAACGGTCTGCACGGGCTTTGCGGCGCTCTTCAAGCATGGCTTGAACCTTGGCCATGGCGGCATCGTGTGGCAGGCGGGGCTTTTTGCTGAGCAAGGCCTCCTCAACCTTGGCGCGAAACCAGTGGTTGTAGCTTGATTCCTGTTCTTCGGTCTCGAACTCGGAAACGATGGGGGAGAGCACAGCATTCATGGGGCAAAGGTTAGCACAATGGGCGCGCGCTGCCAAACATTGCTCGCCCATCCCCGGTTACACTTGGCACCGGATGTCATCCACTTGGGTCATCCACTTTTGAGAGTTTTTCAACCGCTGGTTTTTGCGAAGTCCAATGCTGGCGCGGGTTTCAAGGGGATTTTTCCAAATGTGGGTTCGATCCCCGCCAGCCGCACCAGATGATCGCTTTATGGCGCGTCATAACACTTCAAGACCCGCGCGACGCAAGGCTGCCCGATTTCAAGCTTGAAGTGCAACACCGTCAAGCTGATCCAGCTTGAGTTGAGAAAAGACTTCATGGGGAGTGGGGGCGCCGAGGATTTTACGAGGCCGGTGGTTCAGCGAGTGTTCAATCGCGGTGAGCTGCTGGTAGGAGACTTTGCTCAAGTCGGCTCCTTTGGGAAGGAACTCACGGATAAGGCCGTTGGCGTTCTCGTTGGAGCCGCGCTGCCCTTACGCAAA
>JAYVXE010000437.1:0-3324 GCA_043785395.1 Burkholderiaceae bacterium
TTCGACCACCAGATCTTCTCGGTTCAGCCCTACGGCGGCTTCACCAAATACTTTGTCGCCCTGTCGCGCGCGCTGCGCCGCATTCCGGGCCTGCAAACCCAAATCGTGGCGCCCGCCCACGTCAACGAATACCTGGCGCCTGAAGACTCACACAGCGCGTTCACTTTTCGCCTGCGCCACCCCCGGCGCGGCCTCAAATACCGGCCGCTGCTGGCCGCACCGCTGTTCAAGCTGGCAGCGCAATGGCAGCGGCCCGATCTGATCCACGAAACCCACTACATCCTGCAAGGCGGCCAACTGCCGCGCGGCGTGCCGGTGATGGCCACCTGCCACGACATGATCATCGAGCGCCTGGCCGACGGCTCACCTGCCAGCCAAGACGCCATCCGCCACAAGCGCCAGGCCTTTGAGCGTGCCAGCGGCATCATCTGCATCTCAGAAAACACCCGCCAAGATCTGCTGCACCACTACCCCCGGCTTGAGCCCCGGGCCAGCGTGGTGCACCACGGCGTTGACCGCATCACCCCACCCGCCACCATTGGCCAGCCGCTGCCACCGGCCTACCTGCTGTTTGTGGGCATGCGGGGCGGCTACAAAAATTTTGCCAACGCGGTGCGCGCCATCGGCGCCTCACCCAGCGTGCGGCACAGCCACCACCTGGTGTGCTTTGGCGGTGGCCCGCTCACAGCGGCCGAGCAAACACTGTGCGCCGATGCCGGCCTGCGCGCTGGCCACATCCACCAGTTCTCAGGTGATGACAGCGTGCTGGCCTACGTCTACCAACACGCCGCCGCGCTGCTGTACCCGTCGCGCCATGAGGGCTTTGGCATGCCGTTGACTGAGGCCATGGTGCAGGGCTGCCCGGTGCTGTGCAGCAGCAGCAGTTGCTTTCCTGAGATCTGCGGCAGCGCCGCCCAATATTTTGATCCCGACAGCGTCAACTCAATCCGCCAGGCCATCGAGCTATTGCTGGGCGACGACACCCGCCGCGCCGCGCTGGCCCGCCTGGGCCAACAGCGCGTGGCCACCTTCACCTGGCAAGCCTGCGCAGCAGGCACAGCGGTTGCATACGCCAAAGCGCTGGCAAACGGCCCGATTCACTGAGTTATTTCAAACCGCATTGAGAACCCAACGTGACGATCAAGCATGAGCTGAGGCTGCTGCTGCGCAAAGCCGGCATCGACCTAAGCCGCTACAACGCCGCCCAATCGCCCGACGCGCTGATGCAAGTGCGGCTGCAGGCCAACCGCATCGACACCGTGCTGGACGTGGGCGCCAACGACGGCGGCTACGGCCAGGGCCTGCAAGATGCGGGTTTCACGGGCGACATCCTGTCATTTGAGCCACAAGACCATGCCCATGCCCGCCTGGTGCAGCGGGCCGCCCGCCATGCGCGCTGGGCCGTGGCGCCGCGCATGGCGCTGGGCGCGGCCAGTGGCACGGTGCAGATCAACATCGCCGGCAACTCAGCCAGCAGTTCCATCCTGCCGATGCTGGCGCGGCATGAGCAATCGGCACCGCAATCGCGCTATGTGGGCAAACAAACCGTGCCGCTGTGCCGGCTGGACGAGGTGCAGCACCCGGCCATCGCCAAAGCGCAGGCCATCCACTTGAAGATCGACACCCAGGGCTATGAGATGCCCGTGCTGCAAGGCGCCACCGCTTTGCTGCCCCGGGTGCGCGGCCTGCAATTGGAAATGTCATTGGTGCCGCTGTATGGCGGCCAGGTGCTGTTCAAAGAGCTGTTTGATTGGGTGACCGGCCAGGGCTTCAATCTACAGGGGGTGATCCCGGGCTTTGGTGACCAGGCCACCGGCCGCATGCTGCAGATGGACGGCATCTTTTTCCGTGATTGACGTTAACGCCCGCCGCCAGCCCGTTTGAAAGAGATTGACGATGGAACTGCTGCAATACCTGTTTATCGCGGTGCCTTATCTGGTGATGGCCGGGCTGGCTATCGGGTTGTGCCTGTTTTTTGTCACCGCATTTCGCAGCCCCACGGCCGGGCTGGTGCTGGTGGGCCTGCTCTGCCTGTTTGACACGCTGGTGCCCAATGCGGCGCCGTTGCAACTGGGGCTGCTGATTTACGTGCCCGACATCGTCAGCGTCATGCTCGGCGTGGTTGCTTTGCTGCGCGCCCTGTTTGTCCGCAACCGGCCGCCCATTCCCAACGCGTGGTATCTGTTTGTTGCCGTCGTGGCGGTCAGCTTTGCGTTTGGCATCGCCACCTACGGCACGGCCGCCGGTGGCGCGTTGCGGCCGTATTTCTATGCCATTGCCATCGCCAGCTATTTCATGACTTTTGCGATGGATGAAGCGCGGGTAAAGAGCGCACTGAACGCGTATGGCTGGGTCGGGCTGGGCGTGATGTTGGTGGTGCTGGCCCGTTGGGTGATCGTCGCGCTGCCGATTGACGCCTTGCTGCCCCCTGCCGGTTTTTACGATCCGATGCGCGCGTCCATCCTGCGCGTCATCGGCTCAGATGGGGCGATGGTGATCGCAGGCGCCTTCGTGGTGGGGCTGTTCTATGCCAAAAGCGCCGGCCTGTCCCGCAGCTTGCGGCTGATGGTGCCCATTTTTGCGCTGGTCGTCATCGGCTTGCAGCACCGCTCGGTATGGGTGGCCGTGCTGGCCGCAGTGGGCGCGCGGTTTGCGCTGCCTGCTGCGGGCCGCCGCGGTGCCACGCAATTGATGGTGCTGGCCCTGGTGCTGGCGGTGATCGCGGTGCCGGTCTTTCTGAGTGGGCGGTTCGGTGGCGTCAGCCAAGACATCTCACAGTCAGCCAATCGCGCCATCGTCTTGAACGATACAGCGCAGGTGCGTTTTGCCAGCTGGAGCTTCGCCGTCCGCAAATGGCGTGACGGCGGGCCCAAGGCACTGGCCATCGGCCTGCCGCTGGGCACGTCAATGGATAGGTACATGCCCACGTCGAACAACGAACTTCGCAGGCTCACGTTCCAGGCGCACAACTTTTACGTGCAAACGCTATTCAGCTTCGGCCTGCTCGGGCTGGGCGCTAATTTGCTGTTGTATGCCTGGGTGATTCGCCGGCTGTATCGGTTGGCGCCAAGGCCGGCTGAGGGGCCGGTGGCAGCGGCCCTGCTATTGCTGCTGGTGCTGCAACTGGCCTTTTATGTCACCTACGGCGTCGCCTACATGCAGGGCATGGTGTTGGGCCTCGCCGTGGCTTATGCAATCACCGCCCGTGCCCGTCAACAAACAGCAGCCGAGCCCCGCCACGCCGGCGCACTGCAGCCGCAACGCCTGCGCCCTGCGTTCAATCGGGGGTTTAGCTGATGCCCAACGGCTATTGGCCAGCAGTTT
>JAYVXE010000438.1:0-10709 GCA_043785395.1 Burkholderiaceae bacterium
CTGCGGCGCTCCCCCTCAAGGGGGCGCACCTGGTGGCCTGGCGGAGCCAGATCCACGGGTGCACTGGAAGCGGTGAACTTGGCCCACCCCCGAAGCGCCTGCGGCGCTCCCCCTCAAGGGGGCGCACCCAGTGGCCTGGCAGAGCCAGAGCCACGGGTGCACTGGAAGGGGTGCGCTCGGCTCGCGGCGCGGTTTCATCGCTCGGTGGTGCTTGGCCCATGCATGGCAGTTAGTATGGGTGGCCTTGTAAGATGTGCCCCCTTGAGCCACAGTGCAGCCAAGTGGCGATCAAGAGGCCCAGCTTCGCCGTAACGCCCATGGGGCGAGCGGGCGGCGCTTCAAAAATGCAAAGGCGGTGGCCGAGCGCGCACTTTGCATCTCATTTTGTTTGACGAACCGGAGATTCCTATGAAAAAACATGTGCTGGCTTTGAGCATCGCGGCTATGGCTTGCGGTGCGGCCGTGGCCCAAACGAGCCCTGACACGCTGGCCAAGATCAAGCAATCGGGCTCGGTCACGCTGGGCGTGCGTGAATCTTCTGGACTGGGATTTACCCTGGGTGACGGGAAGTACGTGGGCTTTCACACCGAGATGGCCCGCCACATCCTGGCCGACATCCAAAAGCAGCTCGGCCTGGCCAAGCTGGACATCCGCTACCAGCCCATCACCTCACAAAACCGCGTGCCCCTGATTCAAAACGGCACGATTGACCTTGAGTGCGGCTCGACCACCAATAACGCCACCCGGGCCCGGGACGTCAACTTTGCCGTCACCACCTACGTCGAAGAAGTGCGCATTGCGGTGAAGGCCAACTCGGGCATCAACTCCATCAAGGACTTGAACGGCAAGACCGTTGCCACCACCACCGGGACCACGTCGGTGCAACTGCTGCGCAAGAACGAGCGCGCTAACAGCATCGATTTCAAAGATATCCAAGGCAAGGACCATGCCGACAGCTTTTTGCTGCTGGAGACCGGTCGGGCCGACGCCTTTGTGATGGACGGCTCGATTTTGGCGGCCAATAT
Organism: Burkholderiaceae bacterium; assembly: GCA_043785395.1. GTDB lineage: Bacteria > Pseudomonadota > Gammaproteobacteria > Burkholderiales > Burkholderiaceae_C > JAGOEY01. Next base: position 1,026 of record JAYVXE010000438.1, read on the forward strand.
CTCCAAGGCCAAGGCACCGGCTGATTTCAAAATCGTCGGAGAAGTGCTGTCGGTCGAGCCGATTGCCTGCATGCTGCCCAAGGGGGACGCTGCCCTTAAGAAGGCCGTGGACGACAGCATCAAGGGCCAAATCAAAAGTGGCTCACTGGCCAAGCTGTACGACACCTGGTTCATGCAGCCAATTCCGCCCGCCAACATCAAGGTTGGCCTGCCTTTGAGCGATGCCACCAAGGACGCTTGGGCCAACCCGAACGACAAGCCGATGGAAGACTACGCGAAGAAGTAAGCCGGCTGACACAGCCGGTGAGCTAGCCCGCTGCATAACGCTATGCAGGGGGCTTTTGCGTATACGGGAGGGCTTGCGGTGCAGGCGCCTCCCGCTGATTTTTTTGACAATGGCGACGGAAGGTTTTTGTGCATTTTTCATGGATTTTTGAGGAGAAGCCGCGATGAATATGACTTGGCAGTGGCAGGTCTTTTTAGACGACCCCGGCGGTAAATTCCCAAGCTACTGGCAGTGGATGTTGTCGGCCTGGGGCTGGACGGTGTCGGTGGCGGTGCTGGCCTTGGTCGTGGCCTTGGTGGTGGGCGGCGTGGTGGGCACGGTGCGCACGCTGCCGAACAGCCGGTTTTGGGCGCGCGCGGGCGACGCCTGGGTTGAGTTGTTTCGCAATATTCCCTTGTTGGTACAGATTTTTCTCTGGTACCACGTGCTTCCCGCTTTCTTCCCCGCCTTGAAGCAGGTGCCGAGCTTTGTGCTGGTGGTGCTGGGCTTGGGCTTCTTTACCTCGGCGCGGATTGCCGAGCAGGTGCGCTCGGGCATCCAGGCTTTGCCGCGCGGTCAGCGCTATGCGGGCATGGCGGTGGGTTTCAGTACTTTTCAGTGCTACCGCTACATTATCTTGCCGATGGCATTTCGTATCATCATTCCGCCGTTGACGAGCGAGACGATGAATATTTTTAAAAATTCATCGGTCGCGTTTGCGGTGTCGGTCGCTGAGTTGACCATGTTTGCGATGCAAATGCAGGAAGAGACATCGCGCGGCGTCGAGGTCTATCTGGCGGTTTCGGTGTTGTATGCAGTATCGGCTTTGGCGATTAACCGGATCATGGCGTTGGTGGAGAAGAAAATGCGTATCCCTGGTTTTGCTGCGCCGGCTGGCGTGGGCGGAGGGCATTGACCATGACGATTGATTTTTCTTTTTATACCTGGGATTTGGTCAGCAAGTTTTTGCTGAAAGGCCTGTATTTCAGCGTGATGCTGACGGTGATTGCAACCATCGGCGGGGTGTTTTTTGGAACGCTGTTGGCCTTGATGCGCTTGTCGGGCAAAAAGTGGCTGGATGCACCGGCTGCTGTGTATGTCAACACCATGCGCAGTATTCCATTGGTGATGGTTATTTTGTGGTTTTTCCTGCTGGTGCCGGCTTCGTTTTACAGCGGTTTTGGCGCCCTTGGTGTCAATTACCGGTCCGAGATTTCAGCGGTCATTACCTTTGTCGCGTTCGAGGCCGCCTATTTCAGTGAAATCATGCGGGCCGGCATCCAGTCGGTGTCACGTGGGCAGGTGCATGCCGGGCAGGCGGTGGGCATGCGCTATGGTCAGAATATGCGGTTGGTGATTTTGCCGCAGGCTTTTCGCAATATGCTGCCGGTGTTGATGACGCAGACTATTATTCTGTTCCAGGATACCTCGTTGGTGTACGCCATTGGAGCCTATGATTTGCTCAAGGGCTTTGAGATTGCGGGCAAGAACTTTGGTCGGCCAATGGAGGCTTATTTGCTGGCCGCCGTGGTTTACTTTGTGCTGTGTTATACGCTGTCCCGGTTGGTGAAGCGTTTGCACCAAAAAATCGCCATTATTCGCTGAGTGGAGAAAATAAACATGATTGAAATTAAAAACGTTTCCAAGTGGTATGGCCCGGTGCAGGTGCTGAGTGACTGTTCTGTCACGATTGGCAAGGGCGATGTGGTGGTGGTCTGCGGGCCGTCGGGTTCGGGCAAGTCGACCTTGATTAAGACGGTGAATGCATTGGAGCCGTTTCAGCAAGGCGAGATCACCGTCAACGGCACGCCGCTGCATGATCCGAAGACGGATTTGCCCAAGCTGCGCTCCAAAGTCGGCATGGTGTTTCAGCACTTTGAGCTGTTTCCGCACCTGTCGGTGACCGAAAACCTCACGATTGCGCAGATCAAGGTTCTTGGGCGCAGTCCAGCCGAGGCTTTAAAGCATGGCCTGAAGTACCTTGACCGGGTCGGTTTGATGGCCCACAAGGACAAGTTTCCCGGCCAGTTGTCGGGCGGCCAGCAGCAGCGGGTGGCGATTGCCCGGGCGCTGACGATGGACCCGGTGGTGATGCTGTTTGACGAGCCGACCTCGGCGCTCGACCCCGAGATGGTGGGCGAAGTGTTGGATGTGATGGTGGGCCTGGCCAAAGAGGGCATGACGATGATGGTGGTCACGCACGAGATGGGTTTTGCCCGCAAGGTTGCCAACCGCGTGATTTTTATCGATGTCGGCGGGCATATTCTGGAAGACTGCTCCAAAGATGAGTTCTTTAACCATCCAGAGAACCGCAAGCCACGGACCAAGGAGTTTTTGAATAAAATTTTGCAGCACTGAGCTGTTGGCGCTGCGCGGCTTGCTTGGGTCGGCTTGGTCAGTTTTGCCAGTGCCTTATTTTTCGTCCATACTCTGGCCTGTGCTGCACGACCTTCGCCCCAATCCTTCAATACCGTCCACGGCGTGCCTGTCACGGCTGTTCGGTGGGGCGTGCGGTGGCGGCACGCAGCGCTTGCGCTGCTTGAGGCGGCTTACCGCCGCACATTCCTAAGCCCGGCGATTTGTGCACTCTTTTGAGGGTGTGGTTCCAGATCGTCGGGCCTCCTGAACCGTAGAACGCTCGCTGCGGCGAAAGTGGCCGCATGGCTGCTGCGGTCAGACCCGGCTTGTGGCCGCGATCTTCTCCCTTTTTTTGTCTGTGACCGGTGGCCGCAGATTGTTGACAACAGCATGACCCGGACGTGCCGTGCACGCGGCCAGCGCCGCTGGCGTGCGTCTTTTTCAGGAGTGTGCGATGACATCTACCCCTTACCCCTTGCGTACCGTGACCGAACTGGATTCGGTGCGGATTGGCAATTTGGTGCGCCGCTTGGTGGCTGCGGGCGAGCCGCAGCCCATGGTTGGCGGTTTGTTGGACTATGCCGACATCGTGCCGTCGCGGGAGATTGGCCCAGATATCGTGACGATGTATACGCGCGTCAAGGTCTGCGATCCGCAGACCCAGCTGGTGCGTGAGCTGAGCGTTTGTTATCCGCCGGATGCGAATGTGGAGACCGGCTTTGTCTCCGTGCTGTCGCCGGTGGGCGGGGCTTTGCTGGGGGCCTCGGTGGGCACTACGGCAAGCTGGAAAACGCCCGACGGCAAGCAAGAAAGCGCGCAGGTGCTGGCGATTGTGTCGCAGCCCGAGGCCAGCGGCGAGTTCACCAAGTAAGCGGGCGCGCGCCGACGGCAGGTCGGCGCGGCGCCCGTGTTTACGGTGCGTGTTTTTACGGCGCCCGTGTTTACGGTGCCCGTGTTTACGGTGCGCGTGCGGCGATGGCTTTTTCGGCTTGTGCCACCAAGTCGGCGCCGACGGTGGGCGTCCATTTGGCGTAGACCCCGCGCGTGGCTTTGACAAAGGTGGCGCGCTCGGCCTGCGTGAGCTGGGTCACGCTGACGCCGGTGCCGCTGATGGCTTTGAGGGCCGGGCGGTCTGGCTCGACCAGGCCTTGGCGCGAGATCTTGATTTGTGCCTTGCCTGCGTCAAGGGCGGCTTGGCGCACGATGGCCTGGTCAGCAGGCGTCCAGCTGTTCCAAACCTCCTTGTTCACCACAAACACCAGCGGATCGGCCATGTAGCCCCACAGCGTGATGTGTTTTTGCCCAATCGTGTGCATCTTTAGGCCTGTGAAAAGGTAGAGCGGATTTTCCTGGCCGTCGACAGCGCCGCTGGCCAGTGCCGGTTGGGCGTCGGCCCAGCTCATTTGTGTGGGGTTGGCGCCGAGGGCTGTGAACAGGTCAGAGAACAGGGGCGAGCCGACGACACGGATTTTCATGCCCTTCATGTCCTGCGGCTGGTGGATGGCGCGCTTGGAGTTGGTGATTTCGCGAAAACCGTTCTCGCCCCAGGCGAGGGGAATGACGCCGGCTTTCTCTATCACTTTGAACAGCTCCGTGCCCACCGCGCCTTGCGTCAGTGCGTCCACCGCCGCGTAGTCGGGCATCAAAAACGGCAGTGAGAACAGGTTGAGCTGCTTGATTTGCGGCGACCAGTTGATGGTCGAGCCGACCGCCATGTCGATCACGCCTTGGCGCAATGCGCTGAATTCACGCGTCTGGTCGCCCTGGATCAGCGAAACCCCTGGATAGAGCTTGATGTTGATCCGGCCCTGGCTGCGCTCTTTGACCATCTTGGCCCAGATTTCGCCGCCCTGGCCCCAGGGCGTGCTGGTCGGCAAGACCAGCGACAGGCGGTACTCGGACTTGTAGTTTTGCGCTGCAACATGGGCTGATAAAGTCAGCGCCGTCGCCGCCAAGGCGATTTTGAAAAGAGTGGGTAGTTGCACGGGATGTCTCCTTGGTAAAAATGGTAGATGGCTAAAATGGGGTGTTTATCACTATTTAATAGCTGTTAGCGCTTGATTTAAATAGATATCAATGAATTTTCATTTTTAAATTCATTGAATATAAGCGGTATAAGCTATCAAAAATATGATTTTGTAACTGTCATTCACTAAGCAAGCACCCCGAACGATGAAGCCAGGGCAGGCGACGAGCGCGCCACTTCCAGTGCACCCGTGGATCTGGCTCTGCCAGGCCACTGGGTGCGCCCCCTTGAGGGGGAAGCGCCGAAGGCGCTACGGGGGTGGGCTAAATCAATACCCGAGCCGGGTCGGCAGCCACAGTGCAATTTGCGGCACGGCAATCACCAGCAGCATGGCCACACACATGGCGGCCACCAGCCACAGCACCCAGCGCGTGGTCTGCTCCATGCCGATGCCGGCAATCCGGCTCGACACCATCAGGTTGACCGCCATTGGCGGTGTGAACTGGCCAATCGCAACCGTCATCGTCAGCACCACGCCAAACCAGACGGCGTCCCATTGGTAGTGCTGCATGATCGGCACCAGCAGTGGCACGAAGATCAGGAAGATCGAGATGCCGTCAAGAAACATGCCCACCACCAGCAGCAAGGCAACCAGCAGGCTGAGCACGCCGAGCTCGTTCAGGCCGCTGTGGACAATTGCTTGCGTGATCGGGTCGATCACGCCCAGGGTTGAGAGCGAGAAGGCGAAGATTCCGGCCAGCGAGACCACCAGCAAAATCACCGCCGACAGCTCGCCGGCTTCGCGCAGGATCGAGAACAGATCGCGCAGGCCAATCGTGCGGTGCACCACCATGCCAATAAAAAGGCCGTAGAACACCGCCACCACGGCGGCCTCGGTGGGCGTGAACCAGCCCGCCCGCATGCCGCCCAAAATCAGCACCGGCGCCGCCAAGCCCCAGGCGGCGGCGCGCAAACTGGGCCAAAAGGGTGGGCGCGGCAGGCGCGCTTCCAGCCCGCCCATTTTGTGTTTGCGCGCCAGCCACACGGCCGGCACGATCAGTGCCAGGCCCGCCAGCAAGCCGGGGAAGACGCCGGCGGCAAACAGCGCCGGCACGCTGGCCGCGGGCACCAGTACCGAGTAGACGATGAAGGCCACCGAGGGCGGAATCAAGATGTCGGTCGCCGCTGCGGCCGCCACCACGCTGGCCGAGAAGGCCGGTGGGTAGCCCGCCCGCGCCATCGCCACAATCATCACGGCACCGACGGCGGCCGCCGTGGCCGGGCCGGAGCCTGAGATGCCGCCCAAAAACATCGCCACACCGATGGCGACCAGCGGCAGCATGCCGGGGCCACGACCAACGATGGCGACGGCAAAATTCACCAGCCGCAGCGCCACGCCCGAGCGGTCAAAAATCGAGCCAACCAGCACAAACATCGGAATCGCCAGCAGCGGGTACTTGCCCAGGCCGGCGTAGAAATTCTGCGGCACCGCCAGCAGGCCAAACCAGGGCGCGTCGCTGTTGGCCAGCGCAATCGCGGCCGCCCCGGCCAGGCCCAGCGCCGCGCCAATCGGCACGCCCAGCAGCATGGTGGTGACGAACAGCGCAAACAGCAAGGTGGCGATCATGTGCGCCCCTGTTCGACCAGCGCCGCAGCGCGCTGGGCCCGGCGCAGGCGGACCAAGAGCCCAAGCGCACGCAGCGCAATCGCCAGGGCAAAAATCGGCAGCCAGATGGAGTACCACCACTGCGGCAGGCCAATGCCGGGCGAAGTCTCCTCGAAGCGAAAGTCGTCCCACGCCATGCGCAGACTCAGCACGGCCATCAAGAAAAATAGCAGCGCCACCATCAGCGCACCAAACTGCGCCAAGCGCCGTTGCCGCGCCGCCGAGCCCCGGTTGGCAAAGAATTCAATGCGGATATGCCGCTCGCGCGCCACCGCCGCTGAGCCTGCTACCAGCGACAGCACGATCATCAAAAACACCGAGAACTCCTCGGTCCAGGCGAACGATGCATTGGTGAAGTAGCGCACCAGCACATTGGCAAACGTCATCAAGGCCAGCGCCGCCATGGTGAGAACGGTGAGCCAGTCTTCGATCTTCAGTGGCACGGTGGGCTCACCCGCGCCGGGTGGGTTTTCGTCCACCGTGGGCCGGGCCGGGGCGGCGGCGGGTGTGATGGGCGTGCTCTGCGTGCTCTGCGTGATGGACGTAATGGGCGTGCTCTGCGTAATGGGCATGGTGCGGCAATGGTGTCTAAAGGATCACAAAGCCAGTGCCGCCAAGGCGGCGTGCACCGGCGTCGCGCATGTTAACGTGAAACACCCCCGTAGCGCCTGCGGCGCTCGCCCCCTCAAGGGGGCGCACCCAGTGGCCTGGCAGAGCCAGATCCAAGGGTGCACTGGAAGCGGCGCGCTCGTCTCGCGGCGCGGTTTCATCGCTCGGTGGTGCTTGGCCCATGCATGACAGTTAACCGCTGGCCCCGGCATGGCGTGGCGTGGCATGGTGCCAGCACGCTGGCTGCGGCCAGCGGCGGGAGCTTGGGCGCCGCCGCTGATGGAGAAGACGCGGATGGGCATCGGCGCCGTTTGCATGCGGCCATCGTGGGGCTGGGTTTGATTTCAAACAAGAATCAATACGATTCAAGCTGCTATGCTGAACCACTGTCCACTGTCCACTGTCCACTGTCCACTGTCCACTGTCCACCGCCCTCTGGAAGGCTCCAGCCCGAGCCGCTCCCAAACCCAAGGTCCTCGACCATGTGCAGAACTGAAGCTTTCACCCCGGCGCAACCCGCATCCCCCCGGCGTCGCCAAATGCTGGGCTTGGCCAGCGCCGCGCTGGCCGGCCTGCCAGGGCGCGCTAGCGCGCATGGTGCCGATGCCGATCGGCCCAAGCCGCTGGTGCCCGCGCAGGAAAGCGTTCCCTTTTGGGGGCCGCACCAGGCCGGCATCGTCACCCCCCGTCCTTGCGCCGGCTTGATGGCGGCGTTTCATGTGCTGGCCGAGGACCGCGCCGAGCTGGAGCGCCTGCTGCGCACCTTGAGCGCGCGCATTGCCTTTCTCACCCAAGGCGGCCCGCAGACCGACCCCGACCCTTTGCTGCCGCCGGCGGGCTCGGGCCTGCTCGGGCCGGTGGTGCGCCCCGACGCGCTGACCATCACTGTTTCCGTGGGTGCCTCACTGTTCGACGAGCGCTTTGGCCTGGCCGCGCACCGGCCACGGCATTTGCAGCCCATGCAGGCGCACCCGAACGACGCGCTGGACGCGGCGCTCTGCCACGGCGATGTGTCGATACAGCTGTGCGCGCATACGCCCGATACGGTTTTGCACGCATTGCGCGACCTGCTCAAGCACCTGCCCGATTTGCTGCTGCTGCACTGGAAGCAGGAGGGCTCGGTCGCACCCACCGCAGCCACCGCGCCGACAGAGAGTGCACGCAATTTCCTGGGTTTTCGCGACGGCTCGGCCAACCCCGACGCCGCTGACGCGCAGGCGATGCAGCGCATTGTCTGGGTTGCGCCCGACAGCGGCGAGCCCGCCTGGGCCGTGGGCGGGAGCTACCAGGCGGTGCGCATCATCCGCAACTTCGTCGAACGCTGGGACCGCACGCCGCTGCGCGAGCAAGAGGCCATCATGGGGCGGCGCAAGGCCAGTGGCGCACCACTGGACGCCGACCACAGCCACGGCGAGCAGGCCGTCCCCGACTACACACGCGACCCCGAGGGCCAGGCCACGCCGCTGGACGCGCACATCCGCCTGGCCAACCCGCGCACCCCGGCCAGCGCCGCCAACCTCATGCTGCGCCGCCCCTACAACTACTCCAACGGCCTGAGCCGCTCCGGTCAGTTGGACATGGGCCTGCTGTTCATTTGCTACCAGGCCGACCTTGAAAAAGGCTTTCTCACGGTGCAGCGGCGCTTGGACGGCGAGCCGCTGGAGGAGTACATCAAGCCGGTTGGCGGCGGCATCTTCTTCACCCTGCCGGGCATGCACGAGCCCAGCGACTGGCTGGGCCGTGCGTTGCTGCAAGCCTGAAACTTCTTCACCATCTGACTTTCAAGGACTCCTCTATGCCCACCATTTTTTTACGCCGCTGCCTCCTTTTGCTGAGCCTGCTTGCCAGCGGCGCTTACGCGGGGGCACCGAGCCCGGCGCTGGACGAGGCGCTGGCCGCCTACAAAATCTATGTCACAGGCAACGTGCACCAACTCGTGGCCGACACCGGTGCCTTCACCGCCGCCGTGATAGCCGGTGACATTGCGCAGGCCAAGCGGCTGTACGCGCCCACGCGCAGCAGCTTTGAGCGCATCGAGCCGGTTGCCGAACTGTTCCCCGACCTGGATCGCGCCATCGACGCCCGCGCCGACGACCATGAGCGCGCCGAACAAGACCCGGCCTTCGGCGGTTTTCACCGCATCGAGCACGGCCTGTGGGTGCACAACAGCAGCCAGAACCTCGGGCCGGTGGCCGATCAACTCATGGCCGACGTGCTGGCGCTGCAGCAACGCGTGGGCACCCTCGCCATGGCGCCCGAAAAAGTGGTTGGTGGGGCTGCGGCCCTGATGGAAGAGGTGGCTGCGGGCAAGATATCCGGCGAAGAAAACCGCTACAGCCACACCGACCTCTGGGATTTCCAGGCCAATACCGAGGGCGCCCACCACATCGTCGGGCTGCTGCGCCCGCTGCTGGTGCCGCACAAGCTACTTCTCGGCCAGATCGACGCCAACTTCCAGGCCGTGTTCGACACCTTGGCCAAGTACCGCAACGCCGACGGCAGCTTCCAAAGCTATACCAAGCTCGGCCAAAGCGACCGCCGTCGGCTTGCTGGGCGCGTCAACACCTTGGCCGAAGACCTGTCCAAACTGCGCGGCCTGCTGGGCTTGCCCTGAGAGCTTGGGCGTCCGCCGTTGCGCTTGGCTGGGGTTTTCGATGGCAGTCATTTGCTATTCTTAACATAGCTTTAAGCGCTTTATCCAAGGCATTTCAATGCCAATTGCCATTGAAATGATTGTGATCTAGCGTTAGAAGCTATCTTTTATGATTTTTTGCGCCTAAGGCATTCACTACGCGCCCCCATGCGCCCATGCACTCCAAC
>JAYVXE010000439.1:0-10693 GCA_043785395.1 Burkholderiaceae bacterium
GCGGCATGATGACCAACGTCGCGCCGCTGTAGATCGCTGTGTGCAGCACGCTTACCAAGCCTGTGATATGGAACATCGGCACCACGCCCAGCACCACACTCTCCTGCGTCACCGCGCCCCAAAGGTTGCTTGCCACCGCGTTGTGCATCAGGCTTGCGTGCAGGTGGATGCAGCCCTTGGGCAGGCCGGTGGTGCCGCTGGTATAGGGGAGCAAGGCGATGTCGCCGGCGTGGGTCTCGGGCTCGGGCGCCGGGCCTTGGCCGCAGACGGACTCGCTCCAGGCGTGCACTTGGCCGCCGTCGAGCAGGGGCTGCGGATGGCGGCGCAGCAGCCAGTCGTGCCAGGCCTCGGGCAAGAGCTCGCGCTCGCCTGCGGCGCCAAGCGCGACAGGGTCAAAGGCGTCGGTGAAGTGCGTCACCACCAAGTGCTGCAAGCCCTCCCCCGCCGGCAAGGCATTGCTGGCCTGGGCCAACTCGCCCGCCAGGTCGGCGCTGGTGAGGGCGAGCCGTGCGTCGGCGTCGCTGATGTAGTGCTTGAGCTCTTCGGCCCGGTTCATCGGATTGACCGGCACCACCACGGCGTTGGCGCGCAGGATGGCAAAGTGCGCAATCACCAGTTGCGGGCAGTTTTGCATGCTCAGCAAGACCCGGTCGCCTTTGCGCACGCCCAGCGCATACAGGCGCGCCGCCAGTTGCTCGACCAGGCCCAGGGTTTGGGCGTAGCTGTAGGTGCGGCCCAAAAACACCAGCGCTGCTTTGTCGGGGTAGCGCTGGGCGCTGACGGCCAGGTTGTGCCACAGCGCAGTGGCGGGAGTGGTGATCTGGTGGGGCAGGCGTTTCGGCCAGAACTTGTAGTGCGGGTGCATAGGGGCGTCCTTTGCCACAGCGTAAACCAAGGGCACCACGCAGCATCGGGGAAGACACGCGGCGGCGTCACCCAGGTGACGCGGCCGCTGCCCCACACGGATCGGAGCGGGCGGGCTTTAGCCTTGCAGCTGCGCCCAGGCCTTGTCCAGCCGCCGCACGCTGACGGGCTGCGGCGTTTTGAGCTCTTGCGCAAAGAGGCTGACGCGCAGCTCTTCAAGCAGCCAGCGGAACTCTTGCAGCCGCGCATCGGCTGCGCCTTTGCGCTCGGCCAGCAAGCGCCAGTAGCGCTGCTCTTGCGGGCGCAGTTCGGCCAGTTTGGCGGCATCGCGGGCCGGGTCGCTGCGGTATTTTTCCAGCCGCAGCGTGATCGCTTGCAGGTAGCGCGGGCAGTGTTGCAGTGCGCCCCACGGCGTTTGCTGCAAGAACGCCTTGGGCACCAGGCGCGCCAGTTGTTGGGCGGCGTCGGCGCTGGCCTCGGGCGCGTTCTTGCTGTCCTTGATCTTGCGGGCGGCGACGGCGTAGTGGCCCAAGATCACGCTGGCCAGGCGCGCGACTTCGTTGGCGATCAGCGTCAGGCGACCGCGCCCGGCCTCGCAGCGCAGCGCAAAGGCCGCTGCATCGGTGGGCAGCGGGGCGAGCATGAAGGCCCGCTCCAGTGCCACAGCAATGATCTGCGCACGCAGCTCTTCAAACGTGCCACCGCTGCCAGCGCCGTCGGCGCCTTTGCCCACTTGCATGAAAACGACGGCCATTTTTTGCAGTTCAGGGATGTTTTTTTCCAGGTATTTGAGCGCGTCTTTGAGTTGCAGGGCAAACAGCCGGCGCAGGCCGGCCCGGTGTTGGACGGCGGCGTTTTCGGGCTCATCGAAGACTTCAATCGTCACAGCGTCGCCAGCGTCGATCAACGCCGGGTAGCCGATCAGGGTCTGCCCGGATTTGTGGATTTCGAGCAGTTCGGGAAGCTCACCAAAAGTCCAGCTGGTATAGCGTTGGCTGGCCAATACCGGGGTGGCATCTTCTTTTTTAGTAGCTGGTAGCGCTTTATTTTTATGCGTTTCAATGTCTTTTGTATCTACAACCTCATCTACATACGCGCTAGCAGCTAGCTTTAAACTAGCAAGTGCCTGGAATGCTCCCCGCGCCTTGCCTCCCAGCTCGGCCTTGAGTGCGCCCAGGTTGCGCCCGCTGGCGAGCTGGCGGCCATGCTCGTCTAGCACCCGAAAGTTCATAAAAAGGTGCAGCGGCAATTGATCGGCCTTGAGGTCGGCGCGCGCAATGTCGAGCGATGTCGCCTCGCGCACCTGCTGGAGCACGGCGTCGAGCAGGCCTCCGTCGCCAAAGCGGCTGGGCTCACTGAGTGCCTCGGCCATCTTGCTGGCACTCTGCGGCAGCGGCACCAGGCGCGAGCGCGGGCGCTGGTGCAGGGTTTTCAGCAGGGCCTGGATTTTGTCTTTCAGCATGCCGGGCACCAGCCATTCGCAGCGCTCTTCGCTGACCTGGTTCAGCACAAACAGCGGCACGGCCACCGTCAAGCCGTCGCGGGCGTCGCCGGGTTCGTGCAAATAGCTGGCACTGCAATCGACGCCGCCCAAACGGATGGTCTTGGGAAAGGTGCTGCTGGTGATGCCGGCCGCCTCGTGGCGCATCAGCGCGTCACGGCTGAAGCGCAGCAAGCTGGGCTGGCCCGGCTGGGCGAGCTTGAACCAGCGCTCGAAGCTGGCGCCGCCGTAAACATCGGCGGGCAGCTGCTGGTCGTAAAAGGCGTAGATCAGCTCATCGTCAATCAGCACGTCTTGGCGGCGTGCCTTGTGCTCTAGCTGCTCGATCTGGGTGATGGTTTTTTGGTTGGCGCCAAGAAACGCATAGCGGCGCTCCCAGTCCTGCGGCCAGTGGCCGCCTACCAGCGCTTCGCGGATGAAAATCTCACGCGCACCGACCGGGTCAACCCGGCCAAAATTGCTGCGCCGACCGCTGTAGATGACGATGCCGTAGAGCGTGGCGCGCTCCATCGCGCTGACCTCGCCGGCTTTTTTCTCCCAATGCGGATCGAGCAACTGTTTTTTGAGCAAGTGCCCGCCGATCTGCTCAACCCACTGCGGCTCGATCGCCGCAATGCCACGGCCAAACAGGCGCGTGGTCTCGACCAGCTCGGCGGCCACAATCCAGCGGCCCGGTTTCTTGCGCAGATGCGCGCCCGGATGGCGGTGAAACTTGATGCCGCGCGCGCCCAAATACTCGCTGTTGCCGGCCTCCTCGCCCTCGGTTTTGTAGCCAATATTGCCCAGCAAACCCGCCAGCATCGAGAGGTGGATTTGCTCGTAGCTGGCGGGCGTGCTGTTCAGGCGCCACTTGTGCTCGGCCACCACCGTGTGCAACTGGCTGTAGATGTCGCGCCACTCGCGCACGCGGCGGATGTTGATGAAGTTCTGCCGCAGCAACTGCTCGTACTGGCGGTTGCTGAGTTTGTGGAGGGATGTGCCCTCACCACGCGCCCCTTGTTGAGCGACGCCCCCACCACGGGACGCATTAATCCAGTTCCAAAGCGTCAAATAGCCGCTGAACTCGCTCTTTTCGTCGTCAAACTTGGCGTGCGCCTGGTCGGCCTGGGTTTGCAAATCCATCGGCCGGTCGCGCACGTCTTGCACGCTCAGGGCGCTGGCGATCACCAACACCTCGTCCAGCGCATGGCGGCCTCGGGCCTCCAAAATCATGCGGCCTACGCGCGGATCGAGCGGCAACCGGGCCAGCTCCTGGCCGGTTGGCGTCAGCTCGTTGGCAGCATCCATCGCGCCCAACTCGGCCAGCAGCTGGTAGCCATCGGCAATCGAGCGGCCCTGCGGTCGCTCCAGAAACGGAAAATCCTCGACCGCGCCCAAGCGCAGCGACTTCATCCGCAAAATCACCCCGGCCAGCGAGCTGCGCAAAATCTCGGGGTCGGTAAAGCGTGGCCGGCCCAGAAAATCGGCCTCGTCATACAGCCGGATGCAAATCCCGTTGGCCACCCGGCCACAGCGCCCGGCCCGTTGGTTGGCCGACGACTGGCTGATCGCCTCCACCAACAGCTGCTCCACCTTGCTTCTAAAGCTATAGCGCTTGATGCGCGCCGTGCCAGCGTCAATCACGTAGCGAATGCCCGGCACCGTCAGCGAAGTCTCGGCCACATTGGTCGCCAGCACCAGCCGACGGCCCGTGCCTCGGGTGTCGAAAATACGGTCTTGCTCGGCCGGGCTCAGGCGGGCAAACAGCGGCAACACCTCGGCGCTGCGGTACAGCGGCTGGTGGCTGACGTGGCCGCGCAAATGGTCGGCAGCTTCGCGGATTTCGCGCTCACCGGGCAAGAAAATCAAAATATCACCGGCGTTGTGCGGATCGTGCCAAAGCTCGTCGACAGCGTCGGCAATCGCATCGTTCAAGCCGTAGTCGCGCCCCTCCTCGAACGGGCGCCAGCGTTGCTCGACCGGGAACATGCGGCCCGAAACCAAAATCACCGGCGCCGGGCCTTGGGCCGACGCAAAGTGCTTGGCAAAGCGCTCGGCATCGATCGTTGCCGAGGTCACGATGATCTTCAAATCAGGCCGGCGCGGCAGAATTTGGCGCAGATAGCCAAGAAGAAAGTCGATATTCAGACTGCGCTCGTGCGCCTCGTCGATGATCAAGGTGTCGTAGGCCAGCAGCAGCGGATCGGTCTGCGTCTCGGCCAGCAAAATACCGTCGGTCATGAGCTTGACCGAGGCCTCGCGGCTGAGCCGGTCTTGGAACCGCACCTTGAAGCCGACCACCTCACCCAGCGGGGTTTTCAGCTCCTCGGCGATCCGCTTGGCGACCGAGCTGGCCGCAATCCGGCGCGGCTGGGTGTGGCCAATCAGGTGGCCCTTGGCGCCCGGATGGTTGTGCTTGCCACGCCCCATGGCCAAGGCGATTTTGGGCAGCTGCGTGGTCTTGCCCGAGCCGGTCTCACCGCAGACGATCACCACCTGGTGCGCGGCAATCGCGGCCATGATCTCGTCGCGCTTGGCCGAGACCGGCAAAGACTCAGGGAACTCAATCTGCAACGGCGGCGGCGGCGGCGCAGCCGCAGTCTTGCGCCCAGGGTTGGCAGCGGCGGCGGCAGGAACAGCAAGAACAGCGGAAACAGCGGAAGTAGGCAAAGCGTGGGACAAGATGGATGCGTCGGCGACGGGCGGCGTGAACAGGCGCGAATTATCCCCGCGCCGACGTCGGCCTGCAGCGCCAGGCCGACCCGTGACCCGCTGGCCTGCAGCGCCAGGCCGACCCGTGATCCGCTGGCCGGCAGCGCTCTACACTGCACCAGCCGCACCAAGCTTGGTGCAGGCCGACACCGCCAACACCAGCAACCAACCACCGCAGGCACACCGATGGAACCCTTTATCTTCCAAACCGTCCCCCAGATCGTGGTGCAAACCGGTGCCGCAGCCCACCTCGGCGAGTGGCTGCAAAAGCGCTTTCAGCCGGGCCGCGTCTGCGTTATCACCGACACCTTCCTCGCGCAAAGCGGCCTGCTGCAACCGGCCTTCGACAGCCTGGCGCGCAGCGGCTGGCAGGTGCAAACCCTCAGCGACGTGCAAGCCGACCCGGCCGAACACCTGGTGCTGGACATCGTCGAGCGCGCCCGCGCCTTCAACCCCGACCTTGTCATTGGCCTGGGCGGCGGCTCCTCCATGGATGTGGCCAAACTGGTCGCCGTCTTGCTGGGTGGACGCCAGCCCCTGCCCGCGCTGTACGGCATCGACCAAGTGCAAGGCACGCGCCTGCCACTGGTGCAAATACCCACCACCGCCGGCACCGGCTCCGAGGTGACGCCAATTGCCATCGTCACCACCGGCAAAAGCACCAAAAGCGGCATCGTGGCGCGCCAGCTCTACGCCGACATGGCGATCTTGGACGCCGCGCTCACGCTCGGCCTGCCGCGCGCCATCAGTGCGGCCACCGGCATCGACGCCATGGTCCACGCCATCGAAGCCTTCACCAGCCAGCGCCTGAAAAACCCCTTGTCCGACCAGCTCGCGCTGCAAGCCCTGCAACTGCTGTGCAACAACCTTGTCGACTGCTGCCGCGACGGCAGCAACCTGGCCGCGCGCGAAGCCATGTTGCTCGGCTCCATGCTGGCCGGCCAGGCCTTTGCCAACGCACCGGTCGCCGCCGTGCATGCACTGGCCTACCCGCTGGGCGGCATCTTCCATCTGCCGCACGGCCTGTCCAACGCCCTGGTACTGCCGCATGTGCTGCGCTTCAACGCCGAACAAGCCCACGCCGCCGCGCACTACGCCGCCCTGGCCGACGCCTTGCTGCCGGGGTGCGGCGGGGGCGGCGCGACCAAAGCGACAAAAGCGGCCAAAGCGGCCGCCTTTATTGCCCATCTGCAAACACTGATCAGCGCCACCGAACTCCCCGTGCGCCTGCGCGACTACGGCATCCAAGCCGCCGACCTGCACCAACTGGCCGCCGACGCCATGCTGCAAACGCGCCTGCTGGTCAACAACCCACGCCCACTGACCGAGGCCGATGCGCTGGCGATTTACCAACAGGCTTTGTAGCGTGGCCCACCCCCGAAGCGCCTGCGGCGCTCCCCCTCAAGGGGGCGCACCCGGTGGCCTGGCGGAGCCAGATCCACGGGTGCACTGGCAGAGCCAGCATCCACGGCTGCCCTTGAAGCGGCGCGCAGGTTTCGAGCAGTGGTTTCATCGTTCGGGTGTTGGCCCTGTGCATGAAGGTTCAGTCTGGGTTAGAAGCGGGTGCCCAGCGTGAGTTTCACGGTGCGCGCCGCGCCGGGCACATAAAAGCCCCGGTACAGCTCGGCGGCATAGAGCTTGTTGGTGATATTGGCAACGTTGACTTGCAGGTACGTCGCGGGGGTGAAGCGGTACTCGGCCATCGCATCGGTGACGGCATAGCCGGGTGCCCGGGCGCCGCGTACGGCACTGGAGCCGCTGATCGAGTAGTTCTCGGAGGCGCCGGTCAAGCCCAGGCCGAGGCGGAATTTCGGCGTGAAGTCGTAGGTGACCCAGGCGCTGCCGCTGTGTTTGGGCACCAGGCCAAATTTTTGCCCGACGGTGTTTTGCGCGACGCTGCCGGCCCGGTCAATGCGGGTGGTGGGGATGTAGGCATACGACAGGTAGACCTCCATCTTGGGCATGGGGCGGCCCACCACTTCCAACTCCAGCCCGCTGCTGTGGCGCTTGCCCGAGAGCAAGAGGGCGTCACCGGCAAAGTCGGCATCGGTGGTGCGTTCGTTGTATTTCTCGGTGCGGAACAGGGCGGCACGGGTCGAGAGCTTGCCGTCCAGCCAGTCGAGTTTGGCGCCAAGTTCGATGTTGCGGCTTTTCTCTGGCGGGGTGTTGGCGGTCTTTTGTGTGACGTACTGGTAGGTGTCGGCCGAGGTGTTGAACGAAGTTCCGTAGGACAGGTGGTACGAGCTGCTCGGTGTCGGCTGGTAGAGCACGCCGGCGCGGTAGCTTCCCACCGTCTCCGACATGCTGGCCGCACTGCGGGTAAGGGCACCGTTTTGCGTCGTGGTGGCGTTGAAGTCACCCTTGATGGAGTCGACGCGCAGGCCGCCGAGCAGCTTCCAGGCCGGGGCGATTTGCACCAAGTCCTGGACATAGGCACCGACCGAGGTCGAGGAGTAGCCACCGGTTGCATCCGGGCCAAAAATAGGCTCGGCCGGGCGAAAACCGTCATTCGGCGTGCCAACGGTGGTCGTGCCCTTGTTGCGGTTCAGGGGGTTGACCGAGTAGCGGTCGGCCTTTTCATAGGCTGCGTCAATACCCGCTAGCAGCGCATGCCGCACGCCCAGCGCCTCGAAGCTGCGGCTGTAGTCGCTTTGCAAATAGCTGCCCTCATAGGCGTCTTTGCGCGGCGTCAGGCCGCCCCGGGTGATCAGCGTCTCGGGCGTGATGGTGCCTACGGTGTTGGCCATGCGGGCGGTGGTGGGGGAGACGGAGCGCTTGAATTTTCCGCTGCGGAACTGGCTGCGCAATTCGCCGCCGTCGTCCATGCGCAGGGTGTGCTGCGCGTAGCCATAGGTTGCCTCACCGCGTGAAAAATCGCTGGCCGTACCGTAAAAATCCTGGGGCCGGACGATGGAGCCTATCGTTCGGTAGGGCAGGCCGTTGCGCGGCACATTGTCATAGTCGAGGTGGTACAGGCCGACCGTGAATTCATTGCGGCCTCCAATGCCAAAGCGGTACGACGGCGCCAGTCCATAGCGCTTGATTTCGGCGCCGTTGTTGTCGGCCTTGTTGGCCATGACATTCAGCCGCAGTGCGGCGTTCTCGCCGGTGACCAGGTTGAAGTCGCCGGTGCTGCGCAGATAGCCGTAGGAGCCGACCGTGAGGTCAACGTCGTGTTGGTCAATCAGCATCGGTTGCTTGCTGACTTGGTTGACCACGCCGCCGGTGGAGCCACGGCCAAAAATCATCGATGCCGAGCCGCGCAAGACCTCGATGCGGTCGAGGTTGAAGGTTTCACGCTCGTACAGGGACGGGTCTTTCATGCCGTCGATCAACAGGTCGCCGACCTGGGCGACCGAGAAGCCACGGATGAAGGTGTCTTGCATGGTGCCGTTCTCGGCGGCAGAAAAAGTGATGCCCGCCGACATGCGCAAGGCCTCGTTCAGGCTGTCGACCTTGCGCTCTTGCAGCAGCTTTTCGGTGATGACGTTGATCGACTGCGGAATGTCGCGGATGTCTTGCGTACCCTTGCCGATGCTGGTTTGCTTGGTTTGCAGCGCGTCCCGGCCTTGCGGTGCTGCCGCCGCTTCGCGGATGGTGACGGTCTCCAGGGTTTGGCTTGGCGCTGCGGCCTGGTCTGGTGTCGGGCCCTGGGCCCAGCTGTTGACAGAGGCCGCCAGCATCAAGCTGCCCAGCGGCAACCGGCTGCTGCGTGCCAGCAGGGGCGGGAGGGTGCTGGTCGGCGATGCGCTTGCGGGCGTGCTTGCGGGCGTGCTTGCGTGTGTGCGTGTGTGCGGCGGTCGGGCGGGGGGTGCAGAGTGGGCCAAGAGAGTCTCCAAAAAAGCGTGAGGAAGGCTTGTGACAAGGCTGGCTGCAGCTGCGCAGGGGGCGCATTCCCGCTCGGTGTGGGACAAAGCTTGGCTGGCTAAGGCGTGGATTGTATTTCAAATAAGACTGATTCCGATTTGTATTGGTGGGCGTGTTTGTTCTGCGCCACGCAAGGCTGTGCCGCGCTCCACCAGGCCTAGGAGCCTGTCGGACTTGGTCGGCGGGCACAAAAAAAGGCCGGTAGAAACCGGCCTTGGGGGAATACACGTGCTACGTGGATTTAGCTTAAATGTGGACCAATCAGCTTGGCCATCTCAAACATCGAGACCTGTGGCTTGCCAAAGACCAGCTTGAGCTTGGCATCGGCATTGATGTTGCGCTTGTTGGCGCTGTCTTGCAGGTCGTGCTTTTTGATGTAAATCCACAGCTTGCTGATGACTTCGGTGCGGGGCAGCGGTGCTGCGCCCACAACAGCGGCCAGCGCCGGACTTGGCGTCAGCGCCTTCATGAAGGCTGCATTTGGGGCCCGTTTGGCAGCGGGCGCTGCGGCCGTTTTAGCGGCTGGAGCTGCGGCCACTTTTTTGGCTGGCGCTTTTTTTTCAGTTGCCATGGTTGATTTCCTTTTTTTGGGACAGAGAGACATGCCGACACAAACAGCGTTCCTACCGGCTCCGCGCATGCTACTGGAGAAAAAACCCCTTTCCAAGCAAAAGCGTGTATTTTTCCGCGCTTTGTTGTTGTTGTGATGCACTCCAGCCTTTTGCAGGGGTGAAGTGTGGCTTTATCGGTGCAAAAGCCAGCTTGGGCCGGTTCGATGGGGCTTGTCAGGCCTTGCCGCACGGCGCAGGCCACCATGGTCTGAATTTTTTAACTATAGCTGTTAACGCATTTATCCATTGAATTTCATGTGTAAAACATGCTGAAAGTGTTTGTTGATAGGCGGTTGAAGCTATAAATTTTATATTATTGCACCTGCTGGTGCGGTGCGAGCAGGGCGCGTGCCTGTGCGTGCCTATAACAGCAAGATGTCGTACTGCTCCTGCCCCATGGCCGGTTCTGGCTGCAAGGAAATCGGCTTGCCGATGAAGTCGGACAGGCCCGCCAGGTGCTGGCTTTCTTCGTCCAAGAGCAGTTCGACCACTTTGGGCGCGGCGACGACACGGAATTCGCGCGGATTGAACTGGCGCGCTTCACGCAGGATTTCGCGCAGGATGTCGTAGCTGACGCTGCGCGCGGTTTGCACGCTGCCCTTGCCTTGGCAGGCGGCGCAGGGCTCGCACAGCATGTGGGCGAGTGATTCGCGGGTGCGTTTGCGCGTCATCTCGAGCAGGCCGAGTTGTGAGAACGTGCCGGCCATGGTTTTGACGCGGTCGCGTGCGAGTTGCTTGTGAAATTCGGCCAGAACCGCTTCACGGTGGTCTTCGCGCACCATGTCAATGAAGTCGACAATGATGATGCCGCCCAGGTTGCGCAGGCGCAGCTGGCGCGCAATCGCTTGTGCGGCTTCGAGGTTGGTTTTGAAGATGGTGTCGTCAAAATTGCGGGCACCGACAAAGCCGCCGGTGTTGACGTCCATCGTGGTCAGTGCCTCGGTTTGGTCCACCACCAGGTAGCCGCCAGACTTGAGCTCGACCCGGCGACCGAGTGCACGCCGGATTTCCTCGTCAATCGCAAACAAATCGAAAATCGGCCGCTCGCCTTTGTAGTGCTGCAATTTGGGTACGGCGGCCGGCATGAATTCGCGGCCAAAGGCCTGTAGCCGGTCGAACTGCTCGCGCGAGTCGATGCGGATGGTGCCGGTGTGCTCGC
>JAYVXE010000440.1:0-10680 GCA_043785395.1 Burkholderiaceae bacterium
GCATTGAGGACTTCGTGGCCCCCGACAACTGGCCAGCAGGGGGTCGTGGGTGCTGTGTGCCAGATCGTCGATATCGACCTTATGGGCCAGTCGTTTGCCGCCCGCAGCACCGACGCAAATGAACGTCGTCGGGCTGCTAAGCGCCCACGCCGCCATCGCGGTTTTGGCCGCTGCGTTGTCGCAGGCGTCGATCACGGCATCCACTGCCGTCGGCAGGATTGCCGGCCAGTTGTCGGGGGCCACGAAGTCCTCAATGCACGTAACTTGGCAGCCCGGATGGATTTGCGCAATGCGCTCGCGCATGGCCTGCACCTTGGCCTGCCCCACCGTGGCAGCCAGGGCGTGAACTTGGCGGTTGATGTTGGATTCGGCAATGTGGTCCAGGTCGATCAGTGTGAGCCGGCCCACGCCGCTGCGCGCCAAGGCCTCGGCCGCCCAGGAGCCTACGCCGCCCAGGCCGACCACGACCACATGCGCGGCGGCGATGGTGCGCGCACCGGCAACGCCGTACAGGCGCTCCAGGCTGCCAAAACGGCGTGCAAAATCCGCCTCCAGCCCCGCTGCGGGCTGTGCTGCGGGGGCCGACTCCAACGAAGTGAGAGGGTTCAAAGTGGTCAACCCCTATTTCATCCGCGCCAAACGCTCGGCGGCAGCGGCTGCGGCTTCTGCGTGGGGGTAGACCTTGAGCAAATCTTCCAGGGTTTTGCGTGCCGACTTGGTGTCTTTGAGCTCACTTTGGGAGTTGGCGATCGACAACGCGGCTTCAGGCGCACGCGGGTGCTGGGGTGCGCTCGCCAGCAGTTGCTTGAACTGGGCTATGGCGTCTTTGTAGTTGCGCTGGGCATACTGCGTATTGCCGAGCCAAAAAACCAAAGACGGGGCGTAGCCGCTCTTGGGATAGCGCTTTTGCATGTCCAGCAAAGCCGCTTGGGCCGCAGCGAAATTTCCGCTCCGAAACAGCTCCAGAGCCGCATCAAACGCACGCTTTTCGGCCGGGTCGGCATTGAATGTTTGACCATCCAAGGTCACCGCGACGGGCTCGAATTGGCGCAGGCGTTCGTCCATGCCTTGCGCCATGTCTTTTTGGCGATTTTGCAGATCGGCCACATGGCGCTGCAACTGCTCGTTGCTGCCACGCAGTGCGGATTGCTCGTTGCGCAGGGTCTCGATTTGATTTTGCAGATCCAGCAGACTGCGCCGAATTTGAGCGTTGTCTTCGCTCAAACGCTGGCTGCTGCTGTCGCTCGACTGGCGCAGCGTGTCGACGCGCTGGCGCAAATCGAGCACGGCGCGGCGCGCCTCTTCGTCCTCAAAAAGAGCGGCGTAGCCCGTGCTGCAAAACCAGGCGGTGCACGCCAGCGCCACCCAACGCAGCTTGAATGCAGCCGGGCGCATCAGCGGTACGCAATTTCTGCACGGCGGTTTTGCGCGCGGGCGTTTTCATCTGTGCCAGCCACTGCTGGCTTTTCCTTGCCAAAGCTGACGGCCTCGATTTGGCTGTCGGCCACGCCCAGCAACCCCATTGAGCGGCGCACGGCCTCGGCCCGGCGTTGGCCGAGTGCGAGGTTGTACTCGCGGCCACCGGCATCGTCGGTATGCCCTTGCAGCACCACGTTGCGGCGTGGATTGGCCTTCAAAAAGCGCGCATGACCGTCGACGATGGCTTGGTAGTCGGCGCCCACAACGTAGCTGTCAAAGTCAAAATAAACCGTCCGTGCCAGTCCTGCTGGCCCCGCAGCATTCGCCGCAGACGCATTCAAATCGACCGGTGTGACGCCGCTTTGCGAAGCACCACTGGCCCCCGCGCCCGCCGCCGTGCTGGAGGTGCTTTTGTCGATGACGGGGGTCTCGTTAAGTTTGACGCCCGAGCTGCAAGCGGCAACCAAGGCCAAGGTGCTGAGCAAAAGAGTGAGAGAGAAACGCTGAACCATGGTGAATAACTCCTGAAAGAAAGGAAAAAAAATAAGGACTGACGCAGCCGCCGATCTGAGCCGGCCGATCCGAGCTGGCCGATTGTGGCAACGGCTTTTGAAGAACATTCGAAGCGTTCTTTAGCGGCTGAACCTGTCCTCTCAAACTTGTTTGCCGACGACGGAGGTCTGGAACGGCCCCCAATCAGGCTCGCGAATATCGCCGCCCTTGCCTGCCAGGCGGGCCTTGATTTTGCCGTCGACGGTGGTCGTCATCAGTGCTTCGCGGCCTTGCAGCTGGGTTGCATACAGGATTAAGCGGCTATTGGGCGCAAAACTCGGGCTCTCGTCGGCACTGGTGTCGCTCAGTGCGCTGACGTTGCCCGAGGCCAGCTCCATCACTTGTAGCTTGAAGCCGCCCCCCACTCGGCTGATGTAGGCCAGCCAGCGTCCATCGGGGCTGAGGGCCGGGGAGATGTTGTAGCTGCCGCTGAAGGTGATGCGCTGCGCCTCGCCGCCAGCGCTGCTGGTACGGTAGATTTGCGGTGCACCGCCCCGGTCGCTGACAAAGTAAATGTTTTTGCCGTCCGAAGAAAAAGCCGGCTCGGTATCGATGCTGCTGCCCTTCATCAGGCGGCGCGGCTCGCCCCCATTGGCGTCCATGGTGTAGAGCTGCGCGCCACCGTCGCGGCTCAAGGTCACGGCCAGGCTGCGGCCATCTGGGGCCCAGGCCGGGGCGCTGTTGGAGCCGCGAAAATTGGCCACCAAGCGCCGCCGCCCGCTGGCCACTGTGTGCACATAAATCACGGGCTTGCGGGCCTCGAACGAAACGTAGGCCAGCTGCAGGCCGTTGGGTGACCAAGCGGGTGAAATAATCGGCTCTGGGCTGGCCAGCGCGGACTGGGCGCTCTCGCCGTCGGCATCCGAAACCCACAGCGTGTGGCGGCCCGCGCTGCGGGTCACGTAGGCGATGCGGGTCGAGAAGACGCCTTTTTCACCGGTCAGTTTCTCGTAGATGAAGTCGGCAATCCGGTGTGCAGCCAAGCGCAAATCCGCCGCTGGCACGACATAGCTTTGGCCGCCCAAATCCTGCGCTTGCACCACATCCCAGAGCCGAAAGCGGACATCAAAACGCCCATCGGCCAGCCGTGTCACGCTGCCGGTGGCCAAAGCATCGGCGGCTTTTTGGCGCCATGGGCCCAAGTCCGGGCGGCTGGTTTCATCCAGCACGGCAGCACCGGCATCGATGGCACGGAACTGTCCGCTGCGCTCCAAATCGGCCTGCACAATGGCGGCCATGTTCTGCGGTGATTGCGCCTGCGCACGAAACGGCGCAATCACGATCGGCAACTGGGTCAAACCGACACCGGTCACCTCGACCCTGAATTGCGCCAAAGCAGGCAGCGCCGGGGCGCCGAGCAGCGTGGCCAACAAGGCCCGGCGCGGCAGCAGCGCCGCCCCATTGGGCCGTGCTGCTGCGGGTAAAAATCCAGTGTCATGACATGCCATGGGCTGAGCACTCCAAAAAATCAAACTCAAAAAAACAAGGTACGGTACACAAAAGGTACGGCTTGCACAAAATCCCAACCGTCGCGTTGATCAAAATCAGCAGCCACTGATGGCCCAGGTCGAACAAGCATGTTTCACGTAAATCCCGGCAAATCCCTAAGAACTACAAGGTTATATATTAGCCAATGCCGCAGCCGCACAACGCCAGCTTCGGCCAACGCAGTCAATCCGGCGCCGCACCCTCCTCCAGCAAGCGCAACAAACCGGCCTCGTCGAGCACCACCAGCCCCAGGGCCTGCGCCTTGGCCAGCTTGCTGCCAGCTTCGGCTCCGGCCACCACATAGTCGGTTTTTTTGCTGACCGAACCCGCCACCTTGGCACCTGCGGCTTCCAGCCGGGCTTTGGCCTCTTCACGGCCCAGGTTGGGCAGGGTTCCGGTCAAGACCACCGTTTTCCCGCTCAGCGGCAGTACCGCATAGACGGCTGGCGGGTGCTCCGGCCAGCGCAGGCCGCAGGCCCGCAGCTGTTCGACCACGGCCCGGTACTGTGGCTGGGCAAAGAAATGGTGCAGGGCCTGCGCAACGATCGGCCCCACATCGTCGACCTCCAGCAACTGTTCGGGGTCGGCATCCATGATGGCGTCCAGGCTGCCGAAGTGGCGGGATAGCGCTTTCGCCGTGGCTTCGCCCACATGGCGTATGCCCAGACCGAAGAGAAAACGTGGCAGCGTGGTTTGCTTGGACAGCTCTAGCGCTGCCAACAGGTTTTGCGCCGATTTATCGGCCATGCGTGCCAAACCCGCCAGTGCGTTGAGGTCCAGCCGGTAAAGATCGGGCAGGCTGCGCACCAGCTCGGCATCCACCAGTTGTTCGACCAGCTTGTCGCCCAGGCCTTCAATGTCCATCGCGCGGCGCTGGGCGAAATGCAACAGGGCTTCTTTGCGCTGGGCCGCGCACAGCAGGCCACCACTGCAACGGTGGCTGACTTCGCCTTTTTCGCGCACCACGGCACTGGCGCACACCGGGCAGTGGCGCGGCATGCGAAAGTTGGCCACGTACTGGGCGCGCGGCTGGGGCAGCACGGCCACCACTTCAGGAATCACATCGCCGGCGCGGCGCACAACGGCTTGGTCGCCCACGCGCACGCCTTTGCGGCGCAGCTCAAAGAGGTTGTGCAAGGTGGCGTTGGTGACGGTCACGCCGCCGACAAAGACCGGGGCCAGCCGCGCCACCGGGGTCAATTTGCCGGTACGTCCAACCTGGATGTCGATCGCCTGGACGGTGGTGATCTGCTCTTGCGCCGGGTATTTGTGCGCCACCGCCCAGCGCGGCTCACGCGAGACAAAGCCCAGTTGCCGCTGCAACGCCAGGCGGTTGACTTTGTAGACGACACCGTCGATGTCAAACGGCAGCTGTTCGCGCAGGGCACCGATTTTTTGGTGGTAGGCGCTGAGTTGCTCTGCCCCACAAGCGATTTCCACCTGTTCGGCCACCGGCAAGCCCCAGGTTTTGAGGCTTTGCAGCAGCTCGAAATGGCTGGCAAAGTCTGGCCCACCTTGCGCTGCCGGTGTGACACTGCCCAGGCCGTAGGCAAAGAAGCTCAAGGGCCGTTGCGCGGTGATCGCGGGGTCGAGCTGGCGCACAGCGCCGGCGGCGGCGTTGCGCGGGTTGACGAAGGTTTTCTCGCCCTGATCGCGTTGGCGCTGATTGAGGGCGTCAAAGTCGGCACGGCGCATGTAGATTTCACCGCGCACTTCCAGCAGCGGCGGCGGCGCGAGCGCACCGGTCGCGACCAGGCGCAGCGGAATTTGCCGCAGCGTGCGGATGTTGTGGGTGACGTCTTCGCCGCTTTCACCGTCCCCCCGGGTTGCCGCTTGCTTGAGTGCGCCGTTTTCATAGCGCAGGTTGATGGCCAGGCCATCAAACTTCAGCTCGGCAACGTACTCCACCGGCGGCGCGTCGGCCCCCAGGCCCAGCTCTTTGCGCACGCGGGCGTCAAAGCTTTGGGCACCACTGGCTTCGGTATCGGTTTCGGTGCGGATGCTGAGCATTGGCAGCGTGTGGCGCACCGCAGGGAACTGCGCCAACGCCTTGCCGCCCACCCGCTGGGTGGGCGAGTCTGGCGTCAGCAGCTCGGGATGCGCGGCCTCCAGCGCCTGCAAGCTTTGGTACAGGCGGTCGTATTCGGCGTCGGGAATGCTGGGTGCATCAAGCACGTAGTAACGGTGGCCGTGTGCATTCAGCTGCGCCCGCAAAATATCTATTTTGATAGCAATGTCTTCAATCACATCAAGCGGTAGAGGCATAAAAGTCTTAAATTTTCAATCCAACTCAGCTGAACAGGCGGCGCGCCAAGGCGGAGCCGGCCGAAAGCTCGCGCTGGTCAAGCAAATCATAGAGCTGCTCCAAGTCGGCCCCGATCCGCTCCATCGGCTCAGGGTGCAGCAGCTGGCCACGGTCGTCGGTGACAACGCCGTCCATCGCCTCGGCCAGCACAGCGGCGCACGTCCGCAGGCGCATAAAAGGCTGCTCCGAGCGGTGTACCAAGGGCACGTCCAGGCTCAGGCTGAGTTCGCGAATGGCCGACTGGTCCGGGGCTTCGGCCAGCGCAGCCTGGGTGTCAAAGGCCAGCCCGAGCACCGGCGGCTGGCCGGGCGCTGCGGTTGGCAGCACCATGCGCCCAGGAATCACGCCCGCCACAAAACCCAGGCGCGCAGCGTGCTGTTGCACATAGCCAGGGCTCCAGGCTGCGTTGACGGCTCTCAGGGTAAAGCCCAATTGTGCGTCGTGGGCACTGGCGAACTGGTCGAGCTCGCGCGCGCGCGCCACCTCTTCGCGCATTTCAGGGAATTCGGCTGCGGCATTGATGGTGTCAGCAAAGGCCTGCACCTTGACCACGAACTCGGAGTATTCGATATCGTTGAGGGCGCCGGTGCGGTTGGCCAGCTGCACGCCGGCCTGGAGATGGCGGTAGCGTTGGCCCGCGACCGGTTTTTCCCAATACTGGCTCTCTTCGTTCAGGCCTTCGATCGCAAACGGCTTGCTGCCGACCCGGCGGGTCGGCGGCATGGCGGCCAGCACGGCCTCGCCGGAGACCGCCGTTTCGGGCGAAATGCTGGCAATCACGTCGATCAAGGGATCGAGGCCGGGCTTTTTCTCGGCCACCGTTGCAACGATGTCGTCCAGCGCTGGCGCATCCTCCAGCCCTGCCTCGAAGTCCGGCTCGTGGCGCTCTACGGTGGCGCCATCATCCGGTGGCAGGCTGTCGGCTTGTGGCTGGCGCGGCGTGTTGCGCTGCGAAGTCCAACTGTTGTAGACCAGCACCAACGCCAAAATAAGGCCGCCAATGATGGCCAGACTGATTTGCAATGTACTCATGGTTGTGGGGGTCGGTTCGTTGAATAAATCCAAGAGGATCAAAGATGTGCAATCGACAGTGCGGACTCCATGTCCACCGCGACGATGCGTGAGACACCCTGCTCCTGCATCGTCACACCAATCAATTGTTCGGCCATTTCCATGGCAATTTTGTTGTGGCTGATAAAGAGACACTGGGTCTCCCGGCTCAAGCTGCGCACCAGCTTGGCGTAGCGCTCGGTGTTGGCGTCGTCAAGCGGTGCATCGACTTCGTCGAGCAGACAAAACGGCGCAGGGTTGAGCTGAAAAATCGCAAACACCAAGGCAATCGCTGTCAGCGCTTTTTCGCCGCCTGACAGCAGATGGATGGTTTGGTTTTTTTTGCCCGGCGGCTGGGCAATGACCTGGACGCCGGAGTCCAAAATCTCATCTCCAGTGATCACCAAGCGCGCATTGCCGCCGCCAAACAGTTCGGGAAACATTTTGCCAAAGTGCTGGTTGACGGCGTTGAAGGTGCCCGAGAGCAACTCGCGGGTTTCGCCGTCAATTTTTTTGATGGCGTCCTCCAGCGTTGCCATGGCCTCGTTCAAGTCGGCCATTTGGGAGTCAAGAAACTGCTTGCGCTCGCGCGCTGCCGTGAGTTCGTCAAGCGCGGCCAAATTGACAGCGCCAAGAGCTGCGATGTCGCGCTGATGGCGGTCAATCTCAGCTTGCAGGCCCAGCAGGCGCACGGCTCCCGCAGCGATCGACTCTGCCAGCGCCAGCAAATCGGCCTGGGCATCGTCGAGCAACTGCGTGTACTGCTCAAAGCCGAGCCGTGCGGCCTGCTCTTTAAGCTGGAATTCGGTGATGCACTGGCGCAGTGGGTCCAGTGCGCGCTCCAACTGCAGGCGGCGCTCGTCGGCGGCGCGCAGCTTGCCGCCGAGGTCGTCATAGGCACTGCGCAAAGCGCCCAGGCACTGCTCGCGCTCGCTCTTGAGCTCCAGCACTTGTTGCAGCCCACCTTGGGCCGCAGCGTCGCTCAGGCGCGCCAACTCATCCTGCGCACGTTGCTGCTCAGCGCTGATCGAGGCCGCTTGCTGCGCCGCCGTGTCAATGGTGCGGCCAAGCTCGGCCAGGCGTGCGCCCACGCTCTTGTGGGCATAACCAGCCTCTTGCGCCTGGCGCTCCAGGCTGCGCTGTTGTTCGCGACATTCGCTCAAACTGCGCTCGGCCAACAGCAGCCGCTGGTCGAGCTGGGCATGGCGCTCTTGGCTGTCGGCGAGTTGCATATCAAGCGCCTCGAAGCGCTGCTCGGCGCTGGCGCTGCGCTGTTGCAACAGCCCGAGTTGGCCGCTGACTTCGGCCTCATCGGCGTCGATTTGCTGGCTGCGCGCACGCGCTTGGTCGACCAGCTGACTCAGGCGCAGGGTCTCGACTTGCAAGGCATGCGCCTGCGCCTGCGCCTGGCTGGCCTCGCGCCGGCTGGCCAGCAAGCTTTGCGAGGCATCGGCATAAGCGGCCTCGGCAGCGGCCAACGCAAGCCGCGCCTCCTCCCGGATAAAGGCCTGGGCCTTGCATTCCTTTTCCAGGTGCGCAATCTCTTGGGCGCGTGCCAAAAGCCCAGCCTGCTCCGAGTCCGAGGCGTAAAAATGCACGCTGCAACGCGTCACGGCATGGCCACTTTGGAGCATAAAACACTCGCCCGGCTGCAGCTCGCCACGCTGGGCGAGCGCCTCCTCCAGACTGTTGGCGGTATAGCAGCCACTGAGCCAATCGGCCAGCAGCGCCTGCAAGCCAGCGTCACCCATCCGCAGGCGTTGGGCCAGACGTGGCAACGCGGCTACGGGCTCGGGCCGCCCCGCTGTGGGCGGGGCATAGAACGTCAACTTGGTCGGCGGCGCACCGGCCGCATTGCCATCCAAAAAGCCTCGCACCAGCTCTAGCCGCGACACCGGCAAGGCCCCCAGACGTTCGCGCAAAACGCCCTCCAACGCACTCTCCCAGCCCGGCTCAATCTGGATGCTGCGCCACAGTGCGGGCAAGTGATCGAGTCCATGGCGGGCCAGCCACGGCGTCAGTTTGCCGTCGGTTTGAACCTGCTCTTGCAGCGCGGTGAGCGCCTCCAGCCGCGCCGCCAATTCCGACTGCCGAGCGCCTTCGGTGTTCAGCGCTTGCTGTTGCTGGCGCCGCGTTTGGTCAAGCTCGGGCAGTGACTCTTGCAAGGCTTGCAGCCGAGCCTCGGCCATGTCGGCATTTTCTTG
This sequence comes from Burkholderiaceae bacterium, assembly GCA_043785395.1. GTDB lineage: Bacteria > Pseudomonadota > Gammaproteobacteria > Burkholderiales > Burkholderiaceae_C > JAGOEY01. Next base: position 9,019 of record JAYVXE010000440.1, read on the forward strand.
CGCAAGCTGGAGTTGCTGCTGCTGCTGGTGCAGCCGGTCGGCGTCCGGCACAACCAGCGCCTGGCGATCGGTGTGCAGGCGCTCCAAGCGCTGCTCGCACTGGCGCGACTGCTCCTGCATGCCGCGCTGCTCGGCCGCCAGCACCTGGATTTGCTGCTGCACCTGCACCACGACTGCGCGCTGCGCGTTGGCCTGCGCCTGGGCTTGGCGCACCAATTCTTCGAGCTCGGGCAGTTGCTGCGCTTGCTCCTCGACTTGCGCGGCCAACAGCGCACACGCCTCCTCTGCCTCCAAACCTTGACCGGCCAAAGCCTCAGCCTCGGCGCTGGCCTCATCGCGCCGCGCCGCCCACTGCGCCGCCTGCTCTTGCAAGCTCGCCTGGCGCACGGCAACACGCTGGCGGCCTTCCAGGACAAAACGAATTTCAGCCTCAAGGCGCCCGACCTCGGCACTCGCTTCGTAGAGCTGGCCCTGCGCCTGGTTGACAGCGTCGCCCGCCGCGTAATGGGCTTGGCGAATGGTCTGCAAATCGGCCTCGGTGCGGCGCAGATCGGCCAACTGTGACTCCAGCGCGTTCAGCGCCTGGTCGGCATCGGCCTTGATTTTGGCCTGCTCGGACTCACTCTCGCTGCGCTTTAAAAACCACAACTGCTGCTGTTTGAGGGTGGCGCTGGCCTGCAAGATGTTGTAGCGGCGCGCCACCTCGGCCTGCTTTTCCAACTTGTCCAAGTTGGCATTGAGCTCGCGCAAGATGTCTTCGACCCGGGTCAGGTTTTCACGCGTATCGGCCAGCCGATTTTCGGTCTCCCGGCGCCGCTCCTTGTATTTGGAGACGCCTGCGGCTTCTTCCAAAAACAAGCGCAACTCTTGCGGCTTGGACTCAATGATGCGGCTGATGGTGCCTTGTCCAATGATGGCGTAAGCACGCGGGCCCAGGCCGGTGCCCAAAAAAACGTCTTGCACGTCGCGCCGACGCACCGGCAGGTTGTTGATGTAGTAGCTGCTGGTGCCGTCACGCGTCAAAATCCGCTTGACCGCAATCTCCGGGTACTGGCTCCACTGCCCACCAGCGCGGTGGTCTGCGTTGTCAAACACCAGCTCAACACTGGCGCGGCTAGAGGGTTTGCGATGGTTGGTGCCGTTGAAGATCACGTCTTGCATCGACTCGCCGCGCAGCTCACTGGCGCGACTCTCGCCCAGCACCCAGCGCACAGCATCCATGATGTTGGACTTGCCGCAGCCGTTCGGCCCGACCACGCCGACCAGTTGACCGGGCAGCAAAAAATTGGTCGGCTCGGCGAAGGATTTGAACCCTGAGAGCTTGATGGAGTTAAGGCGCACGGATCAAAAAGACTGTAAAAAAACAAAACCAGCCCTGGTCGGCGCCCAGGCCCGCGGCGAAGGCCGGGAAGGAGGGAGCCTTGGCAAGGCAGCTTGGCGAAAGCGTCCGATGATACCGTGGCACCAGACACCTTTTGATACGCATGCCGCAGAAAATGGGCGCAAGGCCGCCAGATGCAGCGCCAACACCCTAACTGTCATGCACTGGGCCAAGCACCACCGAGCGATGAAACCACGCCGCGAGACGAGCGCACAGCTTCCAGTGCACCCGTGGATCTGGCTCTGCCAGGCCACCGGGTGCGCCCCCTTGAGGGGGGAGCG
>JAYVXE010000441.1:0-3307 GCA_043785395.1 Burkholderiaceae bacterium
GACGCTCACTATTCTTCCATGCCACCCACAGAGTGCTTAAAATTTAAGCACTAAGACGAATTCGGGCTGCGGGGGTTTTGAATTCTGCAAGTCCTTCAAATGTGACGTTGATTAAAATAGTGGTTTTTCGGAGTTCATTGTTTGCCCTGCTTACTTCCCGAGGCCCTCAGAACTCGGGACTGGTTTGGTTGTCTGGCTTCGTGGGTGCTTCATCCTCTGCTTGAAATGGCTCTTCGAAATCTGCCCACGCGTAATAGCGTCCGTCTTTCATAATGACCTGCGGTGGATCGTTCAGCGCGCCTCGGATGGTGTTGTAAAACAGTGCGGAAGCTTCTCGGTAATTTTTCGGTAGTAGTCCCTCACCCAGTTCCCAACTATGCGGCCTGTATTCTTTAAATGGCAATGTCATACTGCCATTCAAGGCGGATTCGATAAGCGGTAGGTCCTTCCGTACAAATCCAAATGGATCTTTGTTGGGATCAACTGTAAGCAGCCACTGCTGGAATGCCAGTGCCACGCGCCTGAGTTTTACTGGGTCAATCTCCAGCCATCCGCCATATTCCCCATCAAGCTCTACCAGTTTGCGCATCGTCATTAAATCTCTCCTATCTGACAGCAATGCTGCCGATTTTCACTGGCGCTGTGAACTGATTTCGATCAACCACAATAGACTGCTTTGCTCCGCCAAATGTGTTTGGCACGCCCCCTACTGTCGTTGGCGCAATAGTGCTTTCAAACACCAACGCACCCAGACGCGGCGTCATCTGGAACACGTCAAACAAATCGACCTGCATGCCTGGCGGCAAGCCCAGTTTGTTGCCCATGCTGGCAGGGTCTTTCTCCAAGATTGCCAGCTCGCTTTCTCGCATCCAATAGCCCGTTCCTGCACTAGGCTGGCCGCCTGACGGGACCACTTTGACGAGTTTGTCGGTGATATCCAGCGGGGTAGCTACGGGAGGAGTGGAACCCGATGAGATAAATGATTTCGCAGAGTCGATGGCTTCTTGTTGTGAGAACCCTTTGTTCTCCAACGCCCTGACCATCTTCACCCCATCGGGCAAGCGCATCGGGTCAACGTTGTTCAGCCCCAGCGTCTGAAATTCGCCATCCGCTTTGACCGTCGCGGCGGGCTTTCCGGGAGTTAAAGTGAATTCCGACGCGGATGATTTACTCGCCGTGCGTAACGGATTGGCTTTGGCTCCCGCAGGTAGCGCAATCGCGCCAAGAAAGCCCACCATGTTGTCAGCTCTTGCGGACTTGAGCAGTTCGGCTTCTTTTGCGCTCAATATGCCTGCACTCGCCAACTCATCAGGGCTTGCGTAAGTCGTGCCGAGTTGCTTGTTACCTAGAGCAGCGATGGTTTCAAGGTTGGTGCTGACCTGGCTCATCACCTGCTTGATGTTGTTGCGCTCCTCGGGTGTGAAGCCGGTGTAGCCTTTGCTCTTGTTACCACCGGCGCTCTGCAATTCGGTCAGATCCTTGCCCATCTCCTCGATGTTGGCGCTGCATTGCGTTGCGCCACCGCTGGTGCAACTGTCCTTCATCTGGGCGTTGCGGTCCTGACTGACGGTGTTCCACTGCGCTTGGGTGTCTGCCTTGCACTGATCTGTTTTGCAGGCTGCAAGCTGAGCCGCTTTTTGGGTGAGTTCGTCGTGCCTGAGGTAGTTGTTCACCGTCGCCGTACTCGCAATACCCGCCCCTGCGGCGATGCCGCCCGCCTTGCCGCCGCTGGTGAGCGCGCCCACCCCGGCGCCTGCCAGCGTGCTGCCGGCCACCATGAAGCTGGCAAAGTCCTTGTTGGCCGTGCCGTCGGCGTTGGTCCGGTGAATGCCCTGGCTCTCCAGGTAATCCGACAGCTGGCCTACGATCTGCTCGTTGACCACCCCCGCCGCAAAGCCCGACAGCGTGCTGGCGCCGCCCAGCAGGGCTTCGATGATGCCGACCAAGCCGTGCAGCACGGTTTTTTCCAGCGAGCCGTCTGTCCAGCCGTTGGCGGTTCCGAGGTCGCCGGCGACGTTGGCCAGCACCCCGCCCACCAGCTGCGCCGCCTCGGCGTTTTGCCGGGCTTTGTTTTGCTCGCTCTCGAGTTGCGCGGCCTGCTGCAGCGTCAGCGTGTTGACCAAGGCGCCATTGGCGGTTTTAGGGTCTCGGGCGGTGAGCGTGGCAACGTTGGCGCTGCTTTGGGCGTCGGTCTGGGCATTGCCGGTCCCGGTGAGGGTAATGCGGCCCGCGCTGATGACGCTTTGCGTGCTGCCGCTTTGGCGGGCGCTGGCGGGCAGGCTGGCGTTGGCGGCGGCGTTGGCCGCTATGCTGTTGGCCGCATTGGCCGCCAGCGTGGCGCCGGTGCTGGCGCCGCTGTAGCCGGCGCTCAAGCTGCTGGCGTCGGCCTGGCTGGCCTGCTTGTTGGTCAAGTCGGTGCTCGTCAAGCTGGCGGTGCTGAGGCGGTTGTTGTCCTTGTCCGCCGCCCGGCTGGTGATGGCGCCGCCGGTGAGGCTGGTGGCGCCCTTGACGGTGATGTCAAAGCCGCCTTCGCCTGCGGCAATGCCGCTTTGCCCGACTGCGCTTTGGTAGTTGTGCTCGATGCGGGTGGAGGCCGCGCTGACCGTTCCGGTGACCAGGCTGCCGTAGCACAGGGGCGGCACGCAGACGCTGACCGCAAAGCCTGCGCTGCTGCTGGCGCTTTGGTAGTCGCTGGCATCTTGCACGCTGGTGATGGTGAGCTTGCCGCCGATGTCGGCCTGCACGGTCTTGCCTGCCAGCTGCGCGCCTTGCAACGTGGTGTCGCCGCCGCTTTTGAGCCGCAAGCTGTTGCTGGCGATGATCTGGGTGTTGTCATAGCTGGTTTCACTGCCAACGGCGTTGGCGCTGCTGACGCTGGCGTTGGCCTGAAAGCTCAGGCCGTTTTGCTCGCCAAAGCCGAGGGTGGCGCCGCCGCCGCCGTAGCTGGAGCCGGCGCTGCGGCTGCGGCTGCGGCTGCGGCTGCGGCTGCTGGCGCTGCTGGTGGCTGCGCCCAGGTTGAGGTTTTTGGCGGCATCCAGGCTGATGTCGCTCGCCTGGAGCTTGGCGCCGGCCATGCTGATGTCGCCTTCGCTGGCGCTCATGCTGATTTGCCGGGCTTGCAGGTTGCTGCCGCGCGCCGTGCTGGCGCTGCTGCTGCCGTAGGCCTGGCTTTGGCTGATCTGGCTGGAGACGCTCACGCCGATGGCACTGCCGCTGGCCACGCCATTGGCCAGGTCGGCCAGGGGTTGCGCGTTCTTGTACAGGTCGTAGCCGAACTTGAGGGCGCGGGCGTTGTCCAGCCGGTCAT
>JAYVXE010000442.1:0-3279 GCA_043785395.1 Burkholderiaceae bacterium
TTTCAAACCTGCCTCTCATTCGACCCAGTGGACTGGCTGCTAGAGCAACTTCATCTGCTGAGCCAGCAAGTATAGCACGAGATTTTCAGGGTTTTGCCGATGGCTCGTTCAAAAAAGTGATGGGCTACGCATTTTTAGCGCGTCGCTGTACATTTTAGGAGCAACATTACCATATGCACATTGCGCCAAGCTTTGTTTTCTTTAGATTTTAGAAAAATCAGGACGGCGCTTCTCCATGAAGGCTGCCAAGGCTTCACGCGCAGCAGGCGCGCCCAGCAGACGCGCAAACACGGCGTTTTCCTCGGCCATTTGTTCGCGCACCAAGGTGGCCTGGCCGTGCTTCATCAGACGCTTGGTCTCTAACAGAGACTGCATCGGCTTGGCGGCGAGCTTGCGCGCCTGGGCCTGGGCGATGGCGTTGGCCTGGGTCGGCGGCACGATCCGGTTGACCAGTCCAAAGTCCAAGGCCGTCTCGGCCAGCAGGGGCTCTCCCAGGAGCAGGGCTTCGGCGGCGCGGCGGTAGCCCAGCATTTGCGGCAGCAGCAGGCTGGATGCCGCTTCAGGGCACAGCCCCAGGTTGATGAAGGGCAGCGAAAAGGCTGCGTTGTCGCCTGCGTAGACCAGGTCGCAGTGCAGCAACATGGTGGTGCCAATACCGACCGCCGGGCCGCAAACTGCTGCCACGATGGGTTTGGGGAAGCTGGCAATGCCGTGCAAGAAGCGCAGCACCGGAGAATCGACCCCGCTGGGCTGTGGCTGCAAGAAGTCGCTGATGTCGTTGCCAGCACTGAAGACGCTGGCATCGCCTTGTATTAACAGTACCCGCACCGCCGGGTCCGCTTGCGCACTGGCCAGCGTATCGGCCATGCGGCTGTACATGGCGCGGGTGATCGAGTTTTTTTTGTCGACGCGGTTGAATGTGAGGGTGGTGACGCCGGCTTCGGTGTCGATCAAGATGTCGTTGGCACTCATGGGTTCTCCTTGGGGGTAAAGAGGGGCGGAAAGCAAGGCGGGAGCTGGGCGCGCCACTACTCCTTGTAATAGACGATTTGGTGCGAGCTGGCCAGCAGCGTGCCGTCGGCGCTCCACAGCTGGGCCGCTTGGTCAAAGAAGCCGTGCCGAAACGCTTGCGCGCGCGCCTGGGCCAGCAGGTAGCCGGCTCCGACGGCAGCCAGCTGCTGTGCATCGGCATGGAAGTAGACCGTCATCGAGACCGTGCCGGCGGGCACATGGCGAGCGCGGCGCAACCAAACGCGCGGGAAAAAGACATCCGCCATCGCCGTGAGGGCACAGAAGTCGAGCGCGCGCGCCGGTGCGTCCCGCAGCCATAGCTGGCTCAAGCTGCCATCACCAGCACCATCCCAGTGCTGCGGGAGCTTGCCAACGATGGGCCGCATTTCATAGTGCTGCAGCCAAGCGACGTCGGTGCGCTGCGGCATGCGGGGCTGCGCTTCGGGCACGGGCACATCGGGCATCGGTGCGTCGCTCGCCTGCCACGTGTGGCGCCGCAACGCGCTAACGGCGCTGGCACTGGTGGCCAGTTGCAGCTCGCCATCGGCATCGGTTTGGAGTATTTCGGCGCTCCAGTGCTGGGTTGATCGGTTGGTGCGCACTGGCCGCACGTGCACCTCCAGCGCACCCGCGCGCAGGGGTGCGGCGTAGTTCACTGTCAACGACAACGGCTCGCCCAGCAGGTCCGGGTGTTTCAGAATAGCTTGCAACGCCATGGCAGCGGTCACGCCACCGAAGGGTCCCACCATGTTCCAGTAGGCGGGGCTGGTCTGTCCGCTGTACCGACCAGGCGCTGTTTCCTGCAATTGCAATGCGGTATCAAAGGGATGGTTGTGCATGGGCTGTGAGTGTGGGGCAGTCCGCCTGTTCAGGCAGTCGTTTTCGGGACGCCCGCAGCGCGTAATGCGGCCAGCGCCTGCAGGCTGTCGACGGCGCGGGAAAGTTTCAAGCTTGAAGTGCTGCGCCACTGGCTTGCAAATACGCCTGCTGCATACCGGTCTCCTTGTGTTCACGCGGGCCTGCGCCCGCTTGTGCTTCAAAAAACCCAAGCGCGGTGTCTCACACCGCCTCAAAAATCCCCGCTGCGCCCTGCCCCATACCCACACACATAGTGACCATGCCGTAGCGCAGCTTGTGGCGACGCAGTGCGTGGATGACCGTTGCGGAGCGGATGGCACCGGTGGCGCCCAGCGGATGGCCGAGCGCAATGGCACCGCCCATCGGGTTGACCTTGGACGGGTCAAGCCCCAGCGTATTGATGACGGCCAGCGACTGCGCGGCAAAGGCTTCGTTCAGCTCGAACCAGTCGATATCGCTTTGCTGCAGCCCTGCATAACGCAGCGCCGCAGGGATCGCCTCGATCGGCCCAATGCCCATGATGTGCGGTGGCACACCTTTGCTGGCGAAGCTCACAAAACGCGCCAGCGGTGTCAGGCCAAATTGTTGGATGGCTTTTTCGCTGGCAAGGATCAACGCACCGGCACCGTCCGAGGTCTGGGAGCTGTTGCCCGCTGTCACCGAGCCCCGCGCCGAGAACACGGTGCGCAGCTTGCCCAGGCCCTCCAGGCTGGTGTCGGGGCGTGCGCCTTCGTCCAGGCGCACGGTGCGGGTGCTGACGATGTTCTCGCCAGTGTCCAGGTCGGCGCTACGGTCGCTCACGTCGATGGGGGTGATTTCCTGGGTGAACTCGCCGACCTGCTGGGCCTTGAGCGCCTTTTGGTGCGATGCCAGCGCAAACGCGTCTTGTGCGTCGCGGCTGACCTTCCACTGCTGGGCGACCTTCTCCGCCGTCAGGCCCATGCCGTAGGCGATACCCACATCACCTTCGCGCTCGAAAATGGAGGGTGACAAGGAGGGCGAGTTGCCCATCATCGGCACCATGCTCATGCTCTCGACACCGGCTGCGATCATGACCTCGGCCTCCCCCACACGGATGCGATCGGCAGCCATCTGCACTGCGGACAGGCCGGATGCACAGAAGCGGTTGACGGTGATGCCACCCACGCTGGTGGGCAGCCCCGCCAGCACCGCGCCGATACGCGCGATGTTCAGGCCCTGGCTTCCCTCGGGGATGGCACAGCCGCAGATGATGTCTTCAATCGCCGCCGGATCAAGCCCCGGCACCTGCGCCAGCGCAGCGCGCAGCGTGGTGGCCAGCAGGTCGTCGGGCCGCATGTTGCGCAAGAAACCGCGGTGGGAGCGGCCAATCGGTGTGCGGGTGGCGGCGACGATGTAGGCGTCTTGAACTTGCTTGGTCATGGTGTGCTT
>JAYVXE010000443.1:0-10579 GCA_043785395.1 Burkholderiaceae bacterium
AAACAACGACAATCGCAGCAACCCCAGCCGCGCAATCTGCACCACCCTTTTGAGAGCCATCGCCAATGAAACGTATTTGGGTTTTAGCCGCAGCCAGCATCGCCAGCGTAGCCCTGGTCGCTGGCATTTTCTTCAGCACCACTGCCACCGCCACGCCGCCCTCACGCTTCATCCTGCTCGACGGCTCGCAGACCACGAACGACGATTTCAAAGGCAAAGTGACCTTGGTCAACTTTTGGGCCACCAGCTGCACGACCTGCGTCGCCGAAATGCCACAGCTCATCAGCACCCACCAAAAATACCAAGCCCAGGGCTACGACACACTGGCGGTGGCCATGCAATACGACCCGCCAAGCTATGTGGTGAACTTCGCACAAACCCGCCAACTACCCTTCAAAGTCGCGCTTGACAACACCGGTGCACTGGCCAAAGCCTGGGGCGATGTCAAGCTCACCCCCACCACCTACCTTGTCAACAAACGCGGCGAAATCGTCAAACGCTACGTCGGTGCACCCAACTTTTCCGAGCTTCACCGCCTGATCGAAAAACTGCTGGCCGAGGCCTGAGCGGCCACAAAAAAGGGCTGCCTCAAAAGTCAGCCCTGGGTGCTGTGCGATCAACCGTGGTGCGCGCCATCGACGCGCGGCCCACAGCTGGCGCACCAGCCTCTTACTTGCTCCGGAAAGCGTCGTGGCAAGACTTGCAGGTGCCAGCGGTCGCACCAAACGCAACCTTCAGAGTCTCCAAATTGCCATTCTTGGCAACGTCCTCCAGCTTGTCTGTGGCAGCAATCAGCTTGTCGCTGTGCTCCTTGAACTTGGCCTCTTCCGTCCAAATGGCAGGTTTGGACTTGCCACCTTTGGTGCCTGGGCCAAACGCAGCCCACGGCAACTTGGCGATTCCATCAACGATCTCGGCATCCTCGGCTGCGGCTTTGGCGTCGTACGGAATTTTGCCGTTGGCCATCGCACCAAGTCGGCCAAAATGCTGGCCCATCACAAAAAGTGCACTCTGGCGGTATTTGATCGCGTCTTCGGCCTTGGCGAACTGCGCGCTCGCCGGCAATGCCGTGCCGACCGCAAGTGCGACCAGGGCCAGAGAGATGATTTTTTTCATGGATTTCCTTCGTAGGTTTTAATAATGGCCGAAACGGCCCCAACGCAGCTTGCCGATAACCGCCAAGTACGCTCCTGCTATTATCAACAAGAAAAGGGCAGTCTGGATGCCCAGCATTTACGAGAGATTTCATGCAACACACTGTCCGTATTTGGGATTTGCCAACCCGACTTTTCCACTGGCTATTGGCCGCATCGGTGATCGGCCTCATCATCACCGCCAATATCGGCGGCAACGCCATGCTCTGGCATTTCCGCCTGGGCTACAGCGTCCTCACACTGCTGCTATTTCGAATTATTTGGGGCCTGGTCGGTGGCCGCTGGTCACGCTTTACCGCATTTTTATACTCGCCCGCCAGCCTCCTGCGCTACCTGCGCGGGCAGGCCCCGGCAACGCAGAAAATCAGCCACAACCCACTGGGTGCGCTGTCGGTGTTCGGGCTCTTGTTTTTCTTGCTAGCGCAGGTCGGCTCCGGCCTTTTCAGCGACGATGAAATCGCCGCCGCCGGGCCCTTGACCGCCTTGGTCTCAGGTGACAGCGTGGCCCGCGCCACTTGGTACCACACCGACATCGGCGCCTGGATTTTGCTGACCATGGTCGGCCTGCACCTGCTCTCTATCCTGTTCTACACGGTGGTCAAAAAAGATGCGCTACTTGGCCCCATGTTGCACGGCAACAAGCACCTGGCGCAAAGCGACGTGCCGCCATCGCGTGATAATGCATTCTCACGGCTTGCGGCATTGGGTGTTTTCCTAATCTGTGCTGCCGCCGTCCGCTGGCTGGTGCAACTCGGCAGCTAAGCGCCACCCACCCCCGCCGTCAAGGCGCTAAACTGCGCAGCCGCCCACTCACTCTCGACGTTTTGGAAAATCCAAACATCCAACTCTTCACCCCGCACACCAGCGCAGGGATGGCGCTGGTTCGCAATATCTTTCAAGAATATGCGCAAGGCCTGGGCATTGACCTGGGTTTTCAGCAGTTCGAGCACGAACTGGCGACACTTCCAGGTGAATACGCCGCCCCGCACGGCGCCTTGCTACTGGCCTCGGTGGACGGAGAGATTGCCGGCTGCTGTGCACTGCGATCACTCGACACGGCCGACTACCCCAATGCCAGCGAGATGAAACGGCTTTATGTACGCAAGGCGTTTCGCGGCTTTGGCCTGGGCCGCCTGCTGGCCGAGGCCATCTTGGACGCCGCCCGCAGCGCCGGCTACAGTTGCGTGCTGCTCGACACACTGGACCAGATGGAGTCCGCCCGCAGCCTCTACGAAGACCTGGGTTTTACCGAAATACCGCCGTACTACCACTGCCCTATCGCTGGTGCGCACTACCTCAAAGTCGACCTTCTCTGACCATTTGAGGACAAGCGGCCCATAAAAAAAGCAGCCGATGCCGCACTAGACATCTGCTGCTTGCAGCCGAACTTTGATGGTTTAACCGCGCGCTTGGGCCAGCAAAGTTTCTGCGTCGCTGACCTCAAACTTCCCCGGGCCTTCTATGTTCAAAGTGAGAACCTTGCCATCTTTGACCAGCATCGAATAACGATTGCTGCGCAGGCCCATGCCGTGGGCCGTCAAATCGAGCGTCAGCCCCGTGGCCGTGGCAAAAGCAGCACAGCCATCGCCCAACATACGCACTTTGCCAGCGGTGTTTTGCGCCCGCGCCCAAGCGCCCATGACAAAAGCATCGTTCACACTGAGGCACCAGATTTCGTCAACACCAGCGGCCCGCAAGGCTTCAAAATTCTGCACATAGCCAGGCACGTGCTGGGCCGAACAGGTCGGCGTAAATGCGCCAGGCAGGGCGAACAGGGCAATGGTTTTGCCAGCCGTCGCCTGGGCCACATCGACGGGGTTCGGCCCCATACTGCAAGCTTCGCCATCGACCTCTGAAAACTCCATCAAGGTGGTCGCAGGCAGGGTATCGCCGACTTTGATCATGGGTGCTCCTTTAAGCAGGGTAAAACGAAAGGATCGGCACAAAAATATGCGCCGGAAAAAGAAAAACGACCCACATTGTGGGTCGTTTTAGAAACCGATGTTGGTCAAGTGCAATAAAGACTTAAACCGCAATCGCCTTTTGTACCAAGCGGGTCGCAACCCAGTTCTTGGTTTTGGAGATCGGACGGCTTTCCGTGATCTCAACCATATCGCCCAGCTTGTACTCACCCTTTTCGTCATGGGCGTGGTACTTGCTCGACTTACCAACGATCTTGCCGTAGAGCTCGTGCTTCACACGGCGCTCGATCAGCACAGTGACCGTCTTGGTTCGTTTATCGCTGACCACCTTGCCAATCAAGGTGCGCTTGAGGGATGTTTTAGCTTCCGTCATCGTGACTCCTTAGGCTTCTGGGGTGGCGACTTGCTTTTCAGCAAGAATGGTCTTGGCGCGTGCAATGGCACGGCGCGTCGAACGCAAAGTCGTCGTATTGTTGAGCTGTTGCGTGGCTTTTTGCATACGCAAGCCAAAGTGTGCTTTTTGCAGCGCCTTGACTTCGTCTTTCAAACCGGCAACATCTTTTTGGCGCAGTTCAGCAGTCTTCATTTCTTCATTCTCCTGAATTTAAGCGCCGATCATGCGGCTGACAAACGTGGTCCGCAGTGGCAGCTTAGCCGCCGCCAAACGGAACGCTTCACGCGCAAGTTCTTCTGGAACGCCAACAATCTCGAACACAATTTTGCCGGGCTGAATTTCAGCCACGTAGTACTCGGGATTGCCTTTGCCGTTACCCATCCGCACTTCAGCGGGCTTATGGGAAATTGGCTTGTCTGGAAAGACGCGAATCCAAATTCGGCCACCACGCTTCACGTGGCGGGAAATCGCACGGCGTGCGGCTTCGAGTTGGCGCGCGGTCAGACGACCACGGTCGGTGCATTTGAGACCAAAATCACCGAACGCAACCGAGTTTCCTCGGGTTGCGATGCCGGTGTTGCGGCCTTTTTGCTCTTTGCGGTATTTTCTACGAGCAGGTTGCAGCATAGTATTTTTTCCTTAACTCGGCCGATTACTCGACCTTGGCACCGTCCGCTGCTGCAGCGGGCGCGGCTACCTTGCGGACGCGCTGAACGGTGGATTTAGCGTTGGCACCTGCGGCCTCGGCGGGTTTGTCGCTGCCATCCGCAGGCGCAGCATTCGCGCCAACCGGACGACGGGCACCACTGCGGGCAGGGCCGCGGTCATTGGTACGCTCGCCACCTGGACGGCCATCACGGCGTGGCCCACGAGGGCGGCGCTCGTCATCTGGACGCGGTGTTTCCACGGCGGGCAGATCGTTGCGACCCAGAGTGTCACCCTTGTAAACCCAGACCTTGACACCAATGATGCCGTAGGTGGTCTGTGCCTCCGAGGTACCGTAGTCGATATCGGCGCGCAGGGTATGCAGTGGCACACGGCCTTCGCGGTACCACTCGCAACGTGCGATCTCGATACCGTTCAAGCGGCCCGACGACATGATCTTGATGCCCAAAGCACCCAGACGCATGGCGTTTTGCATCGCGCGCTTCATGGCGCGGCGGAACATGATGCGCTTCTCAAGCTGCTGCGTGATGCTGTCGGCGATCAGCTTGGCATCGATTTCGGGCTTGCGCACTTCCTCGATGTTGACTGCCACCGGCACACCCAACTGGCGGCCGAGTTCGCGCTTGAGGTTTTCGATGTCCTCGCCTTTTTTGCCAATCACAACCCCCGGACGTGCCGAGAAAATCGTGATCCGGGCACTCTTGGCTGGACGCTCGATCAAGACCCGCGAAACCGCAGCGCTTTTCAGCTTGGCCTTCAGGTACTCGCGTACATTGATATCTTCGGCCAGCATGCCGGCGAAGTCTTTGTTGCTTGCGTACCAGCGGCTAGACCAGTTACGGCTGACCGACAAGCGAAAGCCGGTAGGATGGATTTTTTGTCCCATAGTCGTCCCGCCTTAAATGCCAACCGTCACGTACACATGGCACGTGGGCTTGCTGATACTGTTGCCGCGACCTTTGGCGCGCGCGGTAAAACGCTTAAGCGTTGCACCTTGCTCGACATAAATCGTCTTGACTTTGAGTTCGTCAATATCCGCACCATCGTTGTGCTCGGCGTTGGCAATCGCCGACTCAAGTACTTTTTTGATGATTACAGCGGCTTTTTTCTGGGTGAACTCCAGAACATTCAGCGCTTGGTCAACCTTCTTGCCGCGAATCAAATCCGCAACCAGACGGCCTTTATCGACCGACAAACGGACGCCCCGAAGGACTGCACGTGTTTCAGACATGGTCGTTCCTTACTTTTTCTGGACTTTTTTGTCCGCAGGGTGGCCTTTGAAGGTGCGCGTCAAGGCGAATTCGCCCAGCTTGTGGCCCACCATCTGGTCGGTGATATAGACCGGCACGTGTTGCTTGCCGTTGTGCACGGCAATGGTCAGACCGATGAACTCGGGCAGAACCATAGAACGACGCGACCAGGTCTTGATCGGCTTTTTGTCCTTGTTGGTCACGGCCTTGTCGGCCTTGGCCACCAAGTGGTGATCCACAAATGGACCCTTTTTGAGAGAGCGAGTCATGTGCTATCCCTTATTTCTTACGGCGCGACACAATAAAGACCTGTGTGCGTTTGTTGTTACGGGTGCGATAGACCTTGGTCAGGTTACCCCATGGATCGACAGGGTGACGGCCTTCGCCAGTCTTGCCCTCGCCACCGCCATGTGGGTGGTCAACCGGGTTCATCACCACACCGCGAACGGTAGGACGAATACCCATCCAGCGCTTGACACCGGCCTTGCCGAGTTGGCGCAGGCTATGCTCTTCGTTGGCGACTTCGCCAATCGTGGCACGGCACTCAACGTTGATTTTGCGCACCTCACCCGAGCGCATACGCACCTGGGCATAAACGCCTTCACGCGCCAGCAAGGTTGCCGAAGTACCGGCGGAGCGTGCAATTTGCGCGCCTTTGCCAATTTGCAGCTCGATGCAATGGATCGTCGAACCCACCGGAATATTGCGGATTGGCAAGGTATTGCCAGCACGGATCGGCGCCTCAGAGCCGCTCAGCAAGGTGCTGCCGACCTCAAGGCCACGCGGCGCAATGATGTAGCGACGCTCGCCGTCCGCATAGCAGACCAAGGCGATGTGCGCAGTACGGTTGGGGTCGTACTCAATCCGCTCAACTTTGGCCGGAATTCCGTCCTTGTTGCGCACAAAGTCAACCACACGGTAATGGTGCTTGTGACCGCCGCCTTTGTGGCGAACGGTGATGTGACCATTGTTGTTGCGACCGGCTTTTTGGAACTGAGGCTCCAGCAGCGCCGCGTGCGGAGCACCTTTGTACAGGTGATCACGCGAGATCTTCACCATGCCACGACGGCCAGGCGAAGTCGGTTTGATTTTAATCACAGCCATGGTTACGCGGCCTCCCCTGCAAGATTGATCTCTTGGCCGGGTTTGAGCGTCACATAGGCCTTGCGAACGTTGTCGCGCCGACCCATGGACTTACCAAAACGCTTGGCCTTGCCCTTGGTGTTGAGCACCGAGACGCCTTTGACTTCCACTTTGAACATCAGCTGCACGGCAGCCATGATTTCATGCTTGGTCGCATCTTGCAGCACCTTGAACGTCACCGCATTGGACTTCTCTGCCACCATCGTTGCCTTTTCAGACACGATAGGGGCGACCAACACTTGCATCAAACGGCCTTCGTCAAACTGACGATTCGTCAAGTTCATTCGACTCATGCGAACATCTCCTTGAGTTTTTCCATGGCGGCCTTGGTCACCAACACCTTCTTATAGTGAACCAGCGACACCGGATCGGCGTAACGCGGCTCAACCACCAGAATATTGACCAAATTGCGGGATGCCAAATACAGGTTTTCGTCGATTTCGTCAGCGATCACCAGTACCGAAGCCAGATTCATGGCCTTGAACTTGGCCGCCAGCGGCTTGGTCTTGGGCGAATCGACATGCAAAGACTCCACCACAGCCAGACGACCCTCACGGGCCAGCTGCGACAAAATCGCAGCCATACCAGCGCGGTACATCTTCTTGTTGATCTTCTGGGTGAAGTTTTCTTCGGGCAAATTCGGGAAGACCCGACCGCCGCCACGCCACAGCGGGGAAGAAGTCATACCTGCACGGGCACGACCGGTTCCTTTTTGCTTGAATGGCTTCTTGGTCGAGTGACGCACTTGCTCGCGGTCTTTTTGGGCGCGCGTGCCTTGACGGGCATTGGCCTGGTAGGCGACCACAACTTGGTGCACCAAGTCTTCGTTGTACTGACGACCAAACACGGTCTCAGGCGCATCGTATGTCGCCGAAGCCTGGCCTTGGTCGTTAAGGAGTTCGATCTGCATTAGTTCGCTCCCTTGGATTCTTTGGCCTTGATCGCCAGACGGACTGTGACAAAACCACCCTTGGAGCCAGGAATCGCGCCCTTGATCAGGAGCAATTGACGGGCCTCATCCACACGGACGATATCCAGGTTCTGGGTCGTGACCAAGTCAACGCCCAAGTGTCCCGACATTCTCTTGCCAGGAAACACACGACCAGGATCCTGCGCCATACCGATGGAGCCAGGAACATTGTGCGAACGGCTGTTACCGTGGGCGGCGTTCTGCGAACGCATATGGTGGCGCTTGATCGTTCCCGCAAAGCCCTTACCAATCGTTGTGCCTTGCACATCGACCTTCTGGCCCACAGAAAAAATATTGGAAACAGGCACCACGGCACCGGCTGGGTACTGCACAGCAGTATCAGCAGCAACACGGAACTCACGGATGATTTCACCGGCTTCAACGCCCGCCTTAGCGAGGTGACCGGCCACAGGCTTGGTGATACGCGAGGCCTTGCGCGCACCAAAGGCAAGCTGCAAGGCTACGTAGCCATCATTCTCTTGGGTTTTGACCTGAGTCACACGGTTGTTAGACACATCGATCACCGTGACAGGAACTGTGTCCCCGTCATCGGTAAACAGACGCATCATGCCCACCTTGCGGCCCAGCAACCCTAAACGATTGCTTTGACTCATTGTTTTCTCCAAAACTTCCACCCAGGCAACTGCAATTGGCTGCCCGGTTTGTGTATGAAAGCGTGTTAATAAAACTGCACTCAAAGTGACTTTTTGAACAAGCCGTTTTGAGCGCAGCCCGCCAGTATAGCGCGGGCTTGAATTTTCAGCAAGGCCTACCTGTGCGGTTGTGCCGCCGGTCTGGGGGCGGGTTGCGGCAGGCAGCAGCAATGCATGGATATCTTGATCTAGCACAGCTCCACGCCAACCAAAGACCGCTACAACAGCGGAGCACGCAGGCGCCGATTGGCATCACCCTTGAGATGCGCTCTCGGTGCTTTTCATCCACGGTTTTCCCAGGAGACTCTCACCATGGCAACGACCACCTTCTTCATCCCGCCGGTCAACCTGATCGGCTCCGGCTGCCTTGCTGATGCGATGCTGGCGATCCGCAGCTACGGCTTTCGCCACGCGCTGATCGTCACCGACGCCGGCCTGCACCGCGCCGGCGTTGCCAACAAAGTCGCCCAATTGCTGGCGCAGCAAGACATTCAATCCACAATTTTTGCCGGTGCCCAGCCCAACCCCACGGTTGCCAACGTCGAGGCCGGGCTGGCAGTGTTGGCGCTCCAGCCCTGCGACTGCGTGATCTCGCTCGGCGGCGGCTCTCCGCACGACTGCGCCAAAGGCATCGCACTGGTAGCAACCAACGGCGGCAAAATCAGCGACTACGAAGGCCTTGACCAATCACGCAAACCACAGCTGCCGTTGATTGCGATCAACACCACCGCCGGTACCGCCAGCGAGATGACACGCTTTTGCATCATCACCGACAGCGTGCGCCACATCAAAATGGCCATCGTAGACCGCAACGTCACACCTATTTTGTCGGTCAACGACCCCGATTTGATGCTGGCCAAGCCGCCCGCCTTGACCGCAGCCACCGGCATGGACGCCCTAACCCACGCGGTCGAGGCCTATGTATCAACCGCCGCCACCCCGATCACCGACGCCTGCGCGCTCCAAGCCGTGCGCCTGATTGCCGCCTACTTGCGGCGCGCCGTGCACGACGGGGGCGACCTGCAAGCGCGCGAGCAAATGGCCTACGCCCAATTTTTGGCCGGCATGGCCTTTAACAACGCCTCCCTCGGCTACGTCCACGCCATGGCGCACCAACTCGGCGGCATGTACGACCTGCCGCACGGCGTTTGCAACGCACTGCTACTGCCGCATGTACAGGCCTTCAATGCCAGCGTGGCAGCGCCACGCCTCAGCGACATCGCCCGTGCGCTGGACCCTGCCAGCGGCGCCGGTCTGGAGCCACTCACCGCCGCCCAAGGGGCCGAGCGCTGCCTGCAAGCCATCCGCAGCCTGGCCGCCGAGATCGGCATTCCCACCAGCTTGGCGCAACTCGGCGTGCGCGGCGAAGACATCCCTCTGCTGGCTGCCAACGCGCTCAAAGACGCCTGCGGCCTGACCAATCCCCGCCCGGCCAACCAAGCCGATATCGAGGCGATATTCCGTCAAGCGATGTAAGGCGCAGCACCGGCCGGGCGCACAACGCCTTGGCCATAATCGGGTAAATCCAGGGGCGCACCCCTACCCCGCCAACACGCAAAGGCCGCGCCGTGCCAGCGTGTTGGCGCCCTGTTTTCTTTACCCATGTCCACATGCCACATGCCACACGCCACAGCTGTCATCGACTTTGAAACCACCGGCCTCTCGCCCGACCAAGGCGCACGCGCGACCGAGATTGGCATCGTGCTGCTCGAAAAAAACCAGGTTGTAGACCGCTTTCAAAGCCTGATGAATGCAGGCGTCCACATTCCTGCCTTCATCACCCAGCTCACCGGCATCAGCAACGCCATGGTGGCAAGCGCACCCAGCGCCGCACAGGTCATGCGCGAAGCGGCGCGCTTTGTCGGCAACGCGCCGATGGTTGCGCACAACGCCGCGTTCGACCGCAAATTCTGGCAAGCCGAGCTGGCGCTGGCCGCGCTACCCGCCGCCCATCCCTTTGCCTGCACCCTGCTGCTGTCGCGCCGGCTCTACCCAAAGGCCGCCAACCACCAGCTCGGCACCCTGGTCGACTACCACCGCTTGCCACGCACTGGTCAAGCCCACCGGGCGCTGGCCGACGCCGAAATGGCCGCCGCCCTGCTCGGCCAAATCCAGCAAGACCTGCGCCAACGCTGCGGCCTGGCGCAACCGCCACACCACCTGCTGCTGGCCTTGCAGCGCTGTGCCAAACCCGCCGTCGATGGGCTGCTGGCACGCTGGGCGCAAGGTACGGCAAGCCTTTGATGGCATAAAAGCGCTACATAAGTCGGACTTACGCAAAGCGGTTCCAGCAAGGCACCCCGACGCTGACAGTACAAGCGTACGGCAAGGAGGGGTAACGCGGCTGGGGCCGTTTTGCGTAAGTCCTAATAAGTCGGGCCGACTTGCCCCGCACAGACCCTTTGCCATCGCGTCCGACGGCACCAT
>JAYVXE010000444.1:0-3268 GCA_043785395.1 Burkholderiaceae bacterium
AAAACGCTACCTGTGGATTTTTGCGTAAGTCGTGAGTACTAAAACGGTTTCAATGGTTTTTTCACGACTGGCGCACAACACCGCAGCCAGCGCTTGTAAAAATCCGCCAACCCTGTTGGCGCAAGTCCTGTTTATTTGACCCGAGGAGCCTCCATGACCCGAACCCCCTTGATCCGCAGTGCCCTGGCCTTGGCCGCTGGGCTGGTATTTTCACAAGCCGCACTGGCCGGTAAAACACTGGACGCGGTCAAGCAGCGCGGCAGTGTGAACTGCGGCGTCACCAACGGCGTGGCCGGTTTTTCGGCCCCCGACAGCCAGGGCAACTGGTCGGGCCTGGACGTGGACACCTGCCGCGCCGTGGCGGCGGCGGTGCTGGGGGACGCCAGCAAGGTCAATTTTGTGCCACTCAATTCGCAGCAGCGCTTCTCGTCCCTGCAAGCCGGTGAGATCGATATCTTGGCCCGCAACACAACCTGGACGCTGAGCCGGGACGCCTCGCTCGGCTTTCACTTCACCACCATCACCTACTACGACGGCCAGGGTTTTTTGGTGCCCAAGAAGCTCAAGCTGACCAGCGTCAAGCAGCTTCGCAACGCCGAGATCTGCACCCAGGCTGGCACCACCAATGAGAAGAACGTCGCCGACTACTTCCGGGCCAACAACATCAAGGTCAAGACGGTGGTGTTTGAGAGCTTTGAGGCCTCTTTCAAAGCCTTTTTCTCGGGCCGCTGCCAAGCCTTTACCACCGACTCGTCGGCGCTCGCCGGTTTGCGCAACAAAGAGGCCAAGAACCCGGACGACTACGTCATCCTGCCCGAGCTGATCTCCAAAGAACCCCTGGCACCCCTGGTGCGCCGGGGCGATGACGAGTGGTTTGCCATCGTCAAGTGGGTGCCCAACGCGCTGATCGAGGCCGAGGAGGCCGGCATCACCCAGGCCAATGTGGACGCGCTGCGCGCCACCAGCAAAGACCCGGCGGTGCAACGCATCCTGGGCAGCTCGGAGGACATGGGCAAGCTGCTCGGCCTGCACAAAGACTGGGCTTACAACGCCGTCAAGGCCGTGGGCAATTACGGTGAGATTTTTGAGCGCAACATCGGCCCGAACTCGGTGCTGAAGTTGCCGCGTGGCGCCAACAAACTCTGGAGCCAGGGCGGCCTGATCTACGCACCACCGGTGCGATGAGCCGACCCGCTAGCGCTGGGGCGGCCACCAGCCGCCAGCGCTGGTTGGCACACGGGCTGCAAGTGCTGGTGGTCGCCGTGCTGCTGCTGGCGGTCTGGGGCCTGGTTGGGCATGCGCTCGAGGTGCTGCGCGCGCGCGGCGTGCGCTCGGGTTTTGACTTCATGCGCGAAGCCGCCGGCTTTGAGATCGGCGAAGGCTGGCTGCCGTTCTCCGCCGAACAGCCGCTGTGGCGCGCTTTTCTGGCCGGCCTGGTCAACACCTTGCGCGCCGCCGTACCCGCTGCGCTGCTGGCGGTAGGCCTGGGGGTTTTGCTAGGAATTGGACGCCTGGCCCCGCACGCCTTGCTGCGCGGCCTGTGCACAGCCTATGTGGAGACGCTGCGCAATGTGCCGCTGCTGGTGCAGTTGCTGATGGTGTACTTTGCGCTGACCGCGCTCTTGCCCGATGTCACGCAGGCGCTACAACCCGTGCCCGGCGTTTGGCTGAGCAAGAGCGGCTTGACCGTGCCCTGGCCGCTGTGGCTGGACGGCGCGTACTGGCCCAGCGCCATCGACTGGCCCGAGCGCGGCAGCTTCAACGTCAGCGGCGGCGCAGCGCTGACGCCCGAATACCTGGCCATCGTGCTGGCGCTAGGCCTGTACACAGCGGCCTTTGTGGCCGAAGCGGTGCGCGGCGGCATCCAGTCGGTGCCGGCCGGCCAGGTGCTGGCAGGCTTGGCGCTGGGCTTTTCCGCGTGGCCGCAACTGCGCCTTATCGTGCTGCCCCAGGCCTTGCGGGTGATCGTGCCGGCGCTGACCAATTTGCTGCTCAGCCTGACCAAAAACTCCTCGCTCGCAGTGGCGGTTGGCTACCCCGAGCTGGTCTCGGTCGCCAACACAGCGCTCAACCAAAGCGGGCGCGCGTTCGAGTGCATCGCCGTGGTGATGCTGGTCTACCTGCTGCTGTCTTTGCTGATAGCGGCCGCCATGAACCGCTACAACGCCCGCGTCGCCTTGCGCGGCTGGGCCTGAGCGGCTGGGCCATTCACCCGTTCACCCGTTCACCCCGCTATTCCCGCTATTCCCGCTATGCCATTACCCACGTCCGGCCCGCTTGCGTCTGATCGCCCCTTGCCGTCTGCTGTGCCAGCATCCGTGCCAGCCCCGGCCGCCGAAGGCTGGCGCAGCAAGTGGCAGCGCGAGCTGTGGGGCAGCCCGCTGCGTGCGCTGATCACGCTTGTGCTGGGCGTGCTTGGTGCGCTTATGGGCTGGCAACTGCTGCGCTGGGGCCTTTGGCATGCTGTGTTCCAGCCCGACGCCGAGCTATGCCGCGCCGCCGAGCAAGGGGCGTGCTGGGGCGTGGTGGCCGAGAAATGGCGTCCTATTCTGTTCGGACGCTACCCGTATGCCGAGCAATGGCGGCCCGCGCTAGGCCTTGGCCTGCTGCTGGCCTTGCTGGCCACCAGTGCGTGGCCGCGCAGTTGGCGCAACTGGCGCAGCTTCCTGGTGCCGCTGTGGCTATTGGGCGTGACCGCCTTTGTGCTGCTGATGCGTGGCGGCGTCGCCGGGCTGGTGCTGGTGCCCAGTGCGCGCTGGGGCGGCCTGCCGCTGACCCTGGCACTGGCGCTGGGCGGGCTGGCGCTGGCATTTCCGCTGGCCCTGCTGCTGGCACTGGGACGGCGCACCCGCTGGCCGCTGGCGCGCACCCTGAGCGCCAGCTACATCGAGCTGGTGCGCGGTGTGCCACTGATCTCGGTGCTGTTCATGGCCTCGTTTTTGCTGCCGCTGCTGCTGCCCAGCCGCTGGCAACCCGACGTGCTGCTGCGGGTGCTGGCCGGGCTGGCGCTGTTTGTCGCCGCCTACTTGGCCGAGGTCGTGCGCGGCGGCTTGCAAGCCGTGCCGCGCGGACAAATCGACGCCGCCATGGCGCTAGGCCTGCGGCGCTGGCAGGTGCAGCGCCACATCGTGCTGCCGCAGGCGCTGCGCATGGTGTTGCCGGCGCTGATGAACAGCGTCATCGGCACGCTCAAAGACACCTCGCTGGTGACCGTGGTAGGCCTCTTTGAGCTCACCGGCGCACTCGGCCTAGCGCTGGGCGGCGACGC
>JAYVXE010000445.1:0-3259 GCA_043785395.1 Burkholderiaceae bacterium
CGCCATGCCGCGGCCCACCATCACTGCACCGAAGTCACCGGACAAGCCCAGATTGGCCTCGCGGGAGAACAAGGTGTCACCGGCAAAACGGCCATGCACGCCAGTGTCCGTCTGGAAGAAGGACGTGAGCGCGAAATTGGCCTTCAGCCCGCCCCCCAGATCTTCCGTGCCGGTCATGCCAAACCATGAGGTGGTCATGCCGCTGCTGTCGACCGTCGCCTTGCGCCCAGCATCACCCGACATCCGCATGGAGCCCGCATAGGCGTCCACCAGGCCGGCCAGCTGAACCGTGCTTTGAGCGTGGGCCAAACCAGCCAAACCAGCCAAACCAGCCAAGGGCAAGACCGCACAAGTGGCCAGCAGATTGTTAAGCCTGGCGTACCCAAAGCGTTGGCCAGGAGGTGGGCAGCGCTGGCAGGTGGCAAAAAATGCCTCCATTTTTGAGTCGACTTGCAAACTATGATTTCTCTCTTGGATTTTAAAAATGTTTGAAGAATGTTGCAGAACGGACATATTCATCCGCACCGTAACGCGCTGAGGTTTTGAGCGGGTCGATTGAGCTGATAGATTTAGCCGGTCGATTCTGGGTTGGTGCCAGTTTGGCCAGAGAAGACTGAATCAGGGATTGAGGACTTACGCAAAATCGCCCTGGCGTCGTTTTTTTTTCTTGACGTACCAGGTGTACTGTCTGCGAAAAAATGCCTAGCCAAGTCAATTTTGCGTAAGTCCTGGGATTAAGAAAATAATGTGATTTTTGGGCTCAATCTGACATTGGTGTTTTTCAGTTGCGCCAATGCAAAAATTTATGCTTGTGCAGAACCCTGTTCGACCATTTTTCGCAGCATGGGAATGTCCATATAAAACGCATCCGAATCGTCGGGGGCGAGGAAGGCAGACGGTCCACGGGAGACCATCAGCAAGACGGTTTCCTGCGTGAAATGGACCTCATCATGCACAGCTCCTTTTTCCTCGCAGATGTAATCGCCCGTGTGAAAATCCCCGAGTTGGGGGTGCGTTCCATTGCCGCTCACGATGTAGATTTCCGACTCTTCAAGGTGGCGATGGCGGGGCAAAACCCCACCGGGCTCGGCACGGATCATCACGGCGTAGCCTTCGCCGCTCGGCGCCAAGCGAAGCACCCGCACTGCGATGCCTGCGGCCAAAGGGAGCCAAGGCAGCTTGTCAGCTTGAACGGTTTTTTCGGCATTGTTCATGGTTTTTCCAGAAGTAGTTAAAGAATAAGGACTTGCGCAAAATTGCCCAGGCGTCGTTTTTTGACCAGCCGTACCAAGATGTACTGTTTGCGGAAAAATGCCTGGCCAGGGCGGTTTTGCGTAAGTCCTGAAAGTATTATGTTGCGCATGGCCCGTGGCCTCAACTACCTCGCACGTCGTTGCAAACAATCGTTAAATGGTGACACCGTGAATGAGAAATAGTAATCCCCACCTCGGCCAGCGCATACTGCGCATTGAGCCTTTCTGCCGTTTACCCAAACCTCTGGCCCCCTTTTATCTATGAGTCTTCAACTTCTTCTGCGGCAGATGCGATCACGCAAGCGGATAAGCCAACTTGAGCTCGCCCTTCGGCTGGGGGTTTCACAACGGCACGTCTCCTTTGTCGAGCTGGGCCGCACCCAACCTAGCCGAGGCCTGCTTACGGCGTGGCTGGAGGCGGTGGAGGCACCAGGATCCATCCGCAACGCAGCCATGATCACGGCGGGTTATGCCATCCAAGAATGCGACATGGGCACGCCGGCCCGACCCGATGCGGCCTCATGGCCAGAGCTGAGCCAGGTGATCCAAGCGCACGATCCCTTCCCCGGACTGATCTTCACGAGCGACCGCTACATGTGTGAAATGAATGAAGGAACACGGCGCATGTGGGCGCTTTTGATGCCCAATTACTGGAAGAAAAACGCCATAGACGGTGCTGCGTTCGACATGATTGCCGCCATTGCAAGTCCCGACGGGCTGCTGAGTCAAATGCCTGCGCCTGCGCTGGCTGCCGCCAGAATTCTGTACTTTCTGCGCACCGAAGAATGGTTGAAACCTGTCCTGAAAACCAGGATTGACGCCATGGAGCAGGCACTCATCGCACGCTATGGCGTGCTGTGCGCGCCCGAAAACACCCAACATGCCAGCGCGCCCATGTGCACGTTTGACTTTGCGACGGAGGTTGGCAAGCTCTCGTTTGTTCTCACCCAAAGCACGGTCGGACTCCCCCAAGACATCCGCGTCGCCTCGCCGCGACTTGAGCTGTGGTTTGCGGCAAACCCGTCCACCCGAGAGCTCGTGCAGCGTATGGCCCGCACCAGCTTGCCCGATGGGCAGAAGATTGCGTAAGTCCTGGTAAATATATTTGATAGCTGATGTCGCATGGTTTATATTGATTTCAAATAGAAAAGGCATTGAGATCGAGTGTTTTTAAGCGTTGGCAGCTATTAAAAATAGTAGCAAAAAACGGAATTTAAAGTTACTGAGCCTGGTGCACAAGTCGCAGGTGGTGCAGGTGGTGCGGGTGGAAAAAGACCCCACAAATGCAAGCCGCGCCTGGCGTTTGTGCAGCATCGCAAGAGTCTGTACGTGCCACGCGGCCCGGGCGTGGCGGTGGCGATCAAGAATGCGCAGGGCAGGGCAGGCGCGCACGTGGTGGCGTCTGTCGGACTTGTCGCACCGATGCGAAATCGGCACAGACGCCGGGCAGGGTATTCTTGACACGGTTTTACCGTTAGGACTTGCTGCGCCAGATTGACGCAGCCCCCCCCCCCACCACCCCGCAACCCGTCCACCAGGAGTGCTTTCCGTGCCACGCCCACCAACCCCAGCCGAGCCGCTGCGGGTGATCAAAAAATACCCGAACCGACGCCTGTACGACAGCGCCAGCTCGGCCTACATCACACTCACCGAAGTGCGCCAGTTGGTGATGCAGAGCGTGGCTTTTGCCGTGCGCGACGCCAAAACGGGTGAGGATTTGACGCGAAGCATTTTGTTGCAGATTATTTTGGAAGAAGAATCCGGCGGCAATCCTATGTTTACCGAGCTTGTGCTCGGCAACATCATTCGCTTTTATGGCCATGCGATGCAAGGCTTTATGGGTTCGTATTTGGAGAAAAACGTCCAGGTTTTTGCCGAAATCCAAACCGAGCTGACCGAGCAATCCAAGGCCGTGACGCCAGAAATGTGGCACAGCTTCATGGGCTTGCAGTCCCCCTTGCTGCAAGGAATGATGGGCGCCAGCTACGTCGAGCAGTCCCACAGCA
>JAYVXE010000446.1:0-3249 GCA_043785395.1 Burkholderiaceae bacterium
GTGCACCCGTGGATCTGGCTCTGCCAGGCCACCAGGTGCGCCCCCTTGAGGGGGAAGCGCCGCAGGCGCTTCGGGGGTGGTCTAAGTTCACCAGGCCACCGGGTGCGCCCCCTTGAGGGGGGAGCGCCGCAGGCGCTTCGGGGGTGGGTCAAGTTAAGGCGCGACTGAGCTCAGCCCAGCAGCCGCACCTTCACCAGCTTGCCCTTGATCCGCCCGGCCTCAAGCTTGGCAACCGCCTCGGCGGCAATGCTGCGCTGCACTGCGACATAGGTCGAAAACTCATTGACATTGATCTTGCCGATCTGCTCTTTGGCGTAGCCGCAGTCGCCGGTGAGCGCGCCGAGCACGTCGCCGGCCCGGATTTTCTCTTTGCGCCCGCCCACAATGTGCAGCGTTGCCATGGGCGCTTGTAGCCGCTCCGCGCAGCTGGGCGTCAACTCGGCCAGCGGATACCAGACCGAGGCCCGGCCTTGCAGCTGCTCGATTTTGCCGACGCTGCCCATCTCGTCCATGCTCGCCAGGTTCAGCGCCAGGCCCTCGGCATCGCCCCGGCCCGTGCGGCCAATGCGGTGGATATGGATTTCGGCATCCGGCGTCACATCGACATTGATGACCGCCTCCAGCTGGGCAATATCGAGCCCGCGCGCCGCCACATCGGTGGCCACCAGCACCGAGCAACTGCGGTTGGCAAACTGCACCAAAACCTGGTCGCGCTCGCGCTGCTCCAGCTCGCCAAACAAGGCCAAAGCGCTCAGGCCCTGGGCTTGCAGCAGCGCCACCAAATCACGGCATTGCTGCTTGGTATTGCAAAACGCCAGCGTACTGAGCGGGCGAAAATGCAGCAGCAAACGCGCCACCGCAGGCAGCCGCTCGGCCCGCTGCACCTCGTACCAGCGCTGGCGGATCTTGCCCTCCTCGTGCTGCGCCTGCACCGTGATTTGCTGCGCTGCGCGCATGAACTTTTGGGCCAGCTGGGCAATGCCCTCAGGGTAGGTGGCCGAGAACAGCAGCGTCTGGCGGCTTGTGGGGCACTGCCGCACCACGGTGGCAATGTCGTCCAAAAAGCCCATGTCGAGCATTCGGTCCGCCTCGTCCAGCACCAGGGTTTTGAGCGCATCCAAGGCCAGATTGCCGCGCTCCAAGTGGTCCATCACCCGGCCCGGCGTGCCCACCACGATATGCGCACCGTGCTCCAAGCTGGCGCTTTGGCCGCGCAGTGCCACGCCGCCACAAAGCGTCACGACCTTGATGTTTTCCTCGGCCCGCGCCAAGCGCCGAATCTCGCCCGTGACCTGGTCGGCCAACTCGCGCGTGGGGCACAGCACCAGCGCCTGCACCGCAAAGTGGCGCACATTCAAATTCGCCAACAAGGCCAGCGCAAACGCCGCCGTCTTGCCGCTGCCGGTCTTGGCCTGGGCAATCACGTCGACCCCGCGCAAGGCCAGCGGCAGGCTGGCGGCCTGGATTGGCGTCATCGCCAAATAGCCCAGCTGCTCCAGGTTGGCCAGCACATGGGGCGGCAGGGGAAGGCTGTCAAAACGCGCGGCGGCGTTCATCGGTTTGGCGGCGGGGGGGGTGCAGGGAGAATTCATGCCCCGATTATCGACGGCAGGCCTAAGCTGCTGCTGCGGCTGCGGCTGCGGCAATCACAGTCACATGCGCCAACCCCAGGGCCGCCCCGGCTGGCACAAAATCGGGCGCTACCATCTTGCCCATCGGCTGCGTCGGGCAAGCATGCCGGGCAAGCTATTCGTAATCCATGCCCGCCCTGCCCGCCCTCACAGCCCCATCGATCCACCCCCCTCTTCAAGGAAAACCTCTGATGCCCACATTCGACTTCGACCTGTTCGTCATCGGCGGCGGCAGCGGCGGCGTGCGCGCCGCCCGCATGGCAGCTGCACGCGGTGCGCGCGTCGCGCTGGCCGAGGCCGGCGCACTCGGCGGCACCTGTGTCAACCTCGGCTGCATCCCCAAAAAGCTCTACAGCTACGCCGCCCATTACGCCGAGGCCTTTGTCGAAGCGGCCGGCTACGGCTGGAGTGCTGCGCCGCCGGTGCTCGACTGGGAGCGCCTCAAAGCCCGTCGCGCCGCTGAAATCAGCCGCTTGAACCAGGTCTACCAAAACCTGCTCGACGCCAGCGGCGTCACCAGCCTGCGCGGCTGGGCGACGCTGCTCGACGGCCACCGGGTGCAGCTCAACGGGCAGGTCTACCGCGCCCGCCACATCCTGCTGGCACCGGGCGGACGCCCCCACCAACCCGGCATCAAAGGCCAAGAGCACAGCATCACCTCGGACCAAGTGTTCGACCTGGCGCCCTTCCCGAAGCGCTTGGTGGTGGTCGGCGGTGGCTACATTGCCTGCGAATTCGCCTCCATCTTCCAGGGCCTGGGCGCACAGGTGACCCAGCTCTACCGGGGCCCGCAAGTGCTGCGCGGCTTTGACCACGAGGTGCGCGACTTCATCGCCGCCGAGATGCGCAAGGCCGGCATCGAGCTGCACGTCCAGGCCGATGTCGCCGCTATCCAGCGCCAGCCTGGCCAGCCCGCGCAGGCTGCGCCCTTGCAAGTGCAACTGCACTCGGGCGACTTGCTAAGCGCCGACGCCGTGCTCTACGCCACGGGCCGCGTGCCGCTGGTGGAAGGCCTGGGCCTGGCCGGCGCCGGTGTCGCCCAACGCGCCGACGGCGCCATCGATGTCAACGCGCAGTACCAAACCTCGCTGCCCTCGGTCTACGCCGTCGGCGACGCCATTGGCCGGGTGCAGCTGACCCCGGTCGCGCTGGCCGAGGCCATGCACGTGGTGGAGACATTGTTTGGCGGTGGCGGTGGCGGTGGCGACACCAAGCCACGGCCCAGCCTCGACTACGACAGCATTCCGAGCGCCGTCTTCACCCACCCCAACATTGGCACGGTCGGCTACAGCGAGACCGATGCGCGCGCCAAGTTCGGCGCTGTGACGGTCTACCGCAGCGAATTCAAGGCCCTTAAACACACGCTCAGCGACAGCAGCGAGCGCACGCTGATGAAGCTGGTGGTCGATGACGCCAGCGACCGCGTGGTCGGAGTGCACATGGTGGGCGCCGACGCCGGTGAAGTCGTGCAAGGCTTTGCCGTGGCGCTGCGCGCCGGTGCGACCAAGGCGCTGTTTGACAGCACCATCGGCATCCACCCCACAGCCGCTGAAGAGTTCGTCACCATGCGCAGCCCGGTGGCAGCGGTGGCGGCTGCGGCGGCTGCGGCGGCATAAGC
>JAYVXE010000447.1:0-3244 GCA_043785395.1 Burkholderiaceae bacterium
GCTGTCGATGCTGCCCCCGCTGTGCGTCACACTGCTTTGGCTGGCGCGGGTCTCGTTGCCTGGCCCTTGGTTGTCGATGCTGCTGCTGGCAGAGCTGCCCGCCGCGCTGCTGATGGTGACGCTGCTGCCCTGCAAGGCCACACCGCCGCCTGCGCTCAAGGCGCTACCGCTGGCGCTGAGCGCGCCCCCCGCCACGATGCTCAGCTGCCCGCTGCCACCGCTGATGCTGCTGCCGACGACGCTGCTTTGGTTGGCGCTGGCCTGGTTGTCGGCGACTTCGGTACCAAACCAGCCACGGACAAAGCCTTTTTCTTCTTGCGTGCTACTGCTGCGCAGCTCTTGCCCCCGGATGCTAAGTGCGCCGCCGGCTTGCAGGCTCGCGCCTTGCCCACCGCTCAGTTGCAGCGCCGTCAAGTCCATGTCGCCGCCAGAGACCAGTTGCACCCGCCCGCCTGCGTTGATGCTGGTGGCCAGGGCCAGGTCGCTGCTGGCGCTGGCGCTGGCCCGGTGGCTGGCGGTGGTGTTGGTGCTGCAGCCGCCGCCGCCTGACTCCCCTTCGTCGCGACAGCCGTATTGGCGCTGACTGCTGGTGCTCGTGCTGGTGCTGCTTTGCGCGCCCATTTGCGTGCCCAGGCTGAGCTTGCCAGCGGCTGCCAGCACGGTGTCGCCGGCGGCGCTAAAGCTGGCCCCCTGCGCGCTCAGGTTGCCACCCGCGTTCATCATGATGCTTTGCCCCTCGACCACGCTGCCGCTGGGCAGGCTGCTCGTGGTGCTGCTGCTGCTCTCGCTGTAGTCGCCGGCGAGCAGCACTTCGGGGATATAGCCGTCATCATTGTGCGCCGCCCGGATCGTCTCCTGGCTGGTCTTTAGGCTGCTTGCGCTGGTTTGCGCAGCGCCGGTCTTGCCGCCCAGCGTGATGTCGCCACCGGCAAAGGCGCCGGCAATGCCTTGGCTTGCGCTGAGCCGCGCTGTGCTGAGGTCGATGTTGCCGTCGCTGTTCAGAATAAAGTTGCCCGCTGCGCTCTCCAGGACGCTGCTCTGCGCCCAGATGTTGCCGCTGCTGCCCAGCCAGGCACCGTTTTGCGTCTGGATCTTTCCGCCCTCGGTGTGGATCTCGCCTTGGATGTCGGTGTGCAGGCTGCCCGCTTCGATGCGCCCGCCCTGGTTGTTCAGCCCGGCCCCGCTCAAGGCCACAGCCCCGCCCGCCAGCAGGCTGGCGCCGGCGTTGTCTATGCCTTGCGCAGCCCGGATGGTGAGCTGGTCGCGCACGGCAAACGTGCCTTGGTTGGTAAAGCGCCCGCTCAAGTCCAGCGTCAGGCTGCCTGCGTTGAGCGTGCCGGGGATGCCTTGCAACTGGTCCCACTGCGGGAATTGCGCAGCCTGCCCAGCCTGCCCTTGCAGCCATTGGCGGGCGCCCTGCGCCGTGCGCAGGTCCGGGCCGCCCAGCTGCGGCGGCCGGGCTTGTGCGGGTGCGTCTGGGTTGGCGCTGTTGCCGCCAGTACCGCTGCCGCTGCTGCCGCCACCGGCCACGCCGGGGAACAGCACCACGCCACTGCCGCCGTTACCGCCGCCGCCATTTCCGGGCGTGCCCGGCAGCGCCGCGTCCGGCCCCGCACCCAGCGCAACATCGCCCGGCGTGACATTGACCGCAGCCACGCTGCCTCCTTGCTGCTGCGCTGCGTCAATCTCGGCCTGCTGGCCCAAGCTGATTTTTTGCGCCTGCGCTGCCGCTATCGCCTGGCGTGCCGTGGCGTCGTCAACGCCTGCGCCCACCGTCAGGTCAACGCCTTTGAGGGTGTAGTCGTCGCCAATCACGGTGCCGGTGGTGGGGCTTTGCAGCGTGATGGTGGCGCCAGAGCTGACGACCACCCGCGCCAGGCTTAGCCCGGCGTTGTCCACGGTCTCGGTGATGGTGTTGCCATCCGCGTCCAGGCCTTGCCAGACGATGCCTTGGGCAATGTTTTCTTGGCGCAGGCTGGTGCTGCCGACAGCGGCGTCCGAGGCCCGGTTGTAGAGCTCTCCGTCCAGGCTTCCCAGGTAGACCTGGGCGCGGTTGTTAACGTCGCCATAGCCAATGATCTGTGCTTGCAACATACCGCTGGGGGCGCTGCCGTTGACGACTTGGTAGGCGGTGTTCCAGGGCGACGGCGTACCGAGCCGGTAGGTCAGGCCGCTGGAGAGGTTGTCAAACTTGCCCTTGGCGGCGCCTGCAATGTTGACGCTGCCGTAGTTGGTGAAGGTTCCGCCCCATTTCACTTGCGCGGCGGAGCTGCCCCAGCTTTGGCCGACGCCGACGTAGACGCCGTCGGTTTGCAGGTCCAGCAGGCCGAGTGCGATCAGCCCGTTGTCGCCCGCGCTGTAGGCGCTGCGGCTGCTCAAGCGGACGTCGCCGAACGAGCCCACCATGCCTTGGTTGGCGTAACTCGCCGCCTCGATGTCGAGCTTGTCCGCCGCGATCACGGTGCCGCTGGCGGCATTGGCAAAGCCCCCGGCGGCCTTGATCTGGATCAGCTCGGGCGCACCGGCACCGCCAAACAGGGTGCCAGCATTGGTCACGCCGCCTGTGCTGTCCAGGCTCAAGCTCTTGTCGGCCAGCAGCTGCGCATCGGCTCCGTTGTCGATGCCAGCCGCGCTGATGTTCAGTTGCTTCTGTGCATAGATGAGGGCTTGGGCGCCGTCGTTTTGGAAAGCGGCACTGGCGCTGATGTCGATGTCGCCCTTGGCCTGGACCAGGCCTTGGTTGCTGACGCTGCTTGCGCCCAGCACGATGTCTTGCCCGCTCAGGTTGCCCACCAGCCCGGCCTGCGCGTTGTTGTTGATTGCGCCATTGGCCTTGAGCTCCAGCGCCTGCCCGGCTTGTATGCGCCCGCCCAGGTTGTTGATGTTTTGCGCGTCTATGCTCAGCTTGCCGCCCGCCAGCAGCACGCCTGTGTTGCTGCTCGGGTTGTCCGCGCCAGCGTTGCCCACGGTGTACAAGTCGTTGGCGCTGCGCTGGTTGCTGTAGTCGCCAGTGAGCTTGATCTCGCTGTCGCCGCCGCTGCTGATCACGCCAGCGTTGCTGACACTGCCCATGTGGATGCTTAGTTCGCCACCGGCTTGGACCGTCCCGACGCTCTGGTTGCAGTTGTAGTCACCACTGGCAGCGGCGCGGTCGCAGCCGCTGGCCGGGAGTTCGTTGACCTGGTGCAGGGGGTCGTCGGGGTCTTTCGGATTGGGCCGGCAGTTGTTGCCTGCCGTGCACACG
>JAYVXE010000448.1:0-3241 GCA_043785395.1 Burkholderiaceae bacterium
CCCATCAACCCCCGCCTGTTGCCACATCCCTGCGGCAACAGGCGGGGGTTTTTTTATGCCAGCAGCACAAGGCAGAATAAGCCCACCGCAGCAGCTGTACGCCAGCCACCGGCCAACTATTATTTTTATAGCTGCTTACGCATTAATTATCTACATTTCAAATACATTTAACGTTAAAACGGCGCCAATAAAGCGCCATAAGCTATCAACGTAATCACTACGGGCATTCCCCGTCCCCACGCCATGCTTTTTCTCCTGTCCCCCGCCAAATCACTGGACTACAGCACGCCACTGCCGGCGCTGGCGCACAGCGCGCCGCAGTTCGTTGCGCAGTCCAGCACGCTGATCGCGCTGCTGCGCCAGCAGTCGCCGCAGCAGATCGCCAGCTTGATGCACCTGAGCGACGCCTTGGCGCTGCTCAACGTGGGCCGCTACCAAGCCTGGTCAGCCCTGGCCACGCCCGACAACGCGCGCCCGGCGCTGCTGGCCTTCAACGGCGATGTCTACACCGGCTTGGCCGCGCACAGCCTGGACGCGGCCGAGCTGGCCTGGGCACAAGAGCATCTGGCCATCCTCAGCGGGCTCTACGGCGTGCTGCGCCCACTCGATTTGATGCAGCCCTACCGCCTGGAGATGGGCACCAAGCTCGCCAACCCTGCCGGTGGCACGCTCTACCAATTCTGGGGCGCGCAGATTGCCGAGCACCTGAACCAACGCCTGCACGCCAACCGGCCCACCGCCGCCGAGCCAACCATCGTCAACCTGGCGTCGCAAGAGTATTTCAAGGCCGTCGAGCGCAAAGTGCTGCAAGCCCGCGTGATCGACTGCGTGTTCCAGGACTACAAAGGCGGCCAGTACAAAATCATCAGTTTTCACGCCAAACGCGCACGCGGCCTGATGGCGCGCTACGCGATCACCGAACGCATCCGCAACGTCCAGCAGCTGCAAGGCTTTGACAGCGAGGGCTATGCCTTCGACGCCCAGGCTTCGCAGCCTGAACGCCTTGTCTTCCGACGCCGGCTCAGCACTTCATAAGGACTCACTCCGTGCACACCACGCAACAAGCCGCAGCGACAACGCAGTCCACGCCGACAACACCGTCCACGCCCGCACTGCGCCAATGGGTCCGCACCCAAGCCGAAGCCGGCTTCGGTGCCGACGCCCTGCTGCAATCCATGCGCGCCTCGGGCTGGGGCGAGGCGCAAGCCCGCCAAGCCCTGATGCAAACCCTGGGCGAGCTGGCCGAATTACCCGAAACCGGCTCCGACGCCAAGGCCCAGCCAGAACCCGCCAGCGCCGTGCCAGGGCCTGCGCTCGACGACGCACCGCTCTACATCGACATCGACGGCCACCGCGTGCATCTGCTGCAAACCCTCGCCAAGCCGTACATCGTGGTGTTCGGCAACCTGTTCAGCGACGACGAATGCGCCGCCCTGATCGCACTGGCGCACCCCCGCCTGGCGCGCTCGCTGACGGTGGCAACCGACAGCGACGGCGAAGAGGTCAACACCGCCCGCACCAGCGACGGCATGTTCTTCCAGCGCGGCGAGCAGCCCCTGATCGCGCAGTTAGAGGCGCGCATTGCCGCGCTGCTTCGCTGGCCGCTTGAAAACGGCGAAGGCCTGCAAATCCTGCGCTACCAAGCCGGCACCGAGTACCTGCCGCACTACGACTACTTCGACCCCGCCGCCCCAGGCTCGCCCAGCATCTTGCAGCGCGGCGGCCAGCGCATTGCAACCCTGGTGATCTACCTTGGTGAGCCCGAAAAAGGCGGCGCCACCGTCTTCCCCGACCTGCAACTGGCGGTCGCCCCCAAACGCGGCAACGCCGTCTTCTTCAGCTACCCCCAAGCGCATCCCAGCAGCCAAACCCTGCACGGCGGCGCACCCGTCATGGCCGGTGAAAAATGGATAGCCACCAAATGGCTGCGCGAAAAAGAGTTCCAATGAAAACACGCCCCAACAACCCCGCCCAGCTCAAGAAAACCCAACTCCTGCTCGACGCCGCCAGCAAACGCTTTCGCCAAAGCTTTGCCCAAGGCAGGTTTGACGCCGCCTTGCAAGCCTGCATGCAAGCCGCCCAGCTCGCGCCCACCCTGGCCACCCCGTGGATCGACGCCGCCGTCTCCTGCATCAAGCTCGAACGCTGGGACAGCGCCATCGCGCACGCCCAGCAAGCGCTGCAACGCGGCGGCAGCAGCTTTGCGCTGTTCGACGCCTTGGCGCACGCGCACGCGGCCAGCCACCAGGCCGAAGCCTCGCTGCGCTATGGCCAACAGGCACTCCAGCTGCGCGCCCAAAGCTTCGCCCAGGCACCGGCCCTGGCCCACACCCCGCCCGCCAGCCAGCCTGCCGCACCCAGCGCCGCCAACCGCAGCCACAACCTGATCGCGTTCTCGCTGTTCGGCGCCAACGTCAAATACTGCGAAGCCGCTGTGCTCAACGCGCGCGCGCAGCCCCTGTGCTACCCGCACTGGACCTGCCGCTTCTACATCGACGACAGCGTGCCACCCGACGTGGTGCAACGGCTGCGCGAGCTCGACTGCGAAGTGCTCCACATCGACGCCAACTTGGCGCGCTGGCCCGGCCCCATGTGGCGCTTTGCCGCCTACGACAGCCCCGGCCTGCAACGCGTTATTTTTCGCGATGCCGACTCGGTCATCAGCGAACGCGAAGCCCGGGCCGTGCAGCAATGGATAGACAGCCCACAGCGCTTTCACCACATGCGCGACTTTGGCTCGCACACTGAGTTGCTGCTGGCCGGCCTGTGGGGCTGCGTCGCCGGTGCGCTGCCGCCGATGCACAGCCTGGTTGATATTTTTTTGCGCAAACCCGTGCAGTCCCAACACTTCGCCGACCAGTACTTTCTGCGTGAATACGTCTGGCCGTATGCCCGCGACAGCCTGCTCCAGCACGACTCGGTGTTCAACTTCATGGACCCCCTGCCCTTCCCCGATGACCCCGACGGCCCCGATGGCCCCGCGCCCAGCCGCTTTCACGTCGGCTGCGCCGAGTGCGCGCCCCAATTTGAAGTCGCCAGCAGCCTGCCCGAAGGCAGCTTGGTGCGCTGGACGATTTACCGGCCCGCCGAGGCCGCTCCAAACCAAGCCGAATCCACCATTTGCAGCTACGACGGGGTCGTGCGCAACGGCGCAGTGCGCGACCACCTGCCCAGCGACTACGCACGCCAACTGCAAAGCGGCAGCCTGCAAATTCGGGTGCAAGCGCGCACGAATGTGTAA
>JAYVXE010000449.1:0-3234 GCA_043785395.1 Burkholderiaceae bacterium
ACGACGGGGTCGCTTGGCTTTTTGTCGCTGGCCTGGGCCTCGATACGGCCACTTGCCGACTGCGCTGCCTCGGTGCGGGTTACCGCCAAGCCCGCCAGCTTTTGGCGGTAGGCGTTGAAATCTTTGCTTTGGGCGCTGACTTGCTGCTGGGCACTTGGTGCGGGTACGGCGGTGATTTGGGCCTCACTGGGCAGCTTCAGCACGGCACCGGCGCGGATGTGATTGACGTTGCCGTGGTTGAATGCGGCCGGGTTGGCGTGCAACAAGGCGAGCAACATTTGGTTGAGCGAAGCATGGGCCGGTTTGTACGCTGCGGCTATTTTTCCCGCAGTATCGCCACGCCGCACCCGAATGCCCTGGTCGGTGGGGGCTGCGTGCGCTGTGGGCGCCGGCGTTTCGTGGCTGGCTGTGCTCGGCGTGTGTTTGGGGGGACTTGCTGGCGGCTGCGTCGCGGCAGCCAAGACTGGTGCTGGTGCTGGTGCTGGTGGTGCTGCTGCAGGTGCAGGTGCAGGCTCCGGCGCAGCGGTGCTGGGCGGCACGGGGGCGGCAGGGGCTGGCTTGTGCTGCACTGGCGGGTCGAGCAGCAGGGTGTAGCTGCGCACCGTGCGGCCCGAGGCCCAGCTGGTCTCCAGCACCAGGTCGACAAACGCCTCATTCACCGGCCTATCACCCGTCACGCTGAGAAAATTGCGCCCGTCTGGGCGTTGTTGCAGGCTGACGTGCAAACCGACTAAAGCTGTGTGGTAGTCGAGGCCTGCGGTTTGGTAGGTTTCGGGCGATGCAATGGCGACCTGCAAGGAGTCTTTTTCTGCGGCATCAATGCTGGGAATCTCAATTTCGGCCCGCAGCGGCTCACCCAGCCCAGACAAGACCGCCAGGCGGCCGAGTGAGAGTGCGTGGGCCTGGGTCATTCCCAGGGCTAAAAGGCCGGCCAAGGTCGTTGCGCTGGCCAAGGTGGAAAAGCGGGTCTGGTGTGGTGTGGGCATAAATGGGGCTTCGCCCTTCAAGGCAGTCAGTGACGAGGTTTTTCGACATGACTTGCGCAAAAACCCATAGGTGCCGCCACAAAGGCGTGTTTGCGTAAGTCTTGTTTTATTCCAAATGGGGAGCGGGGGTGCTGGCTCCAGTTCCATCCTCCCGGACTGCGGGCTTTACACAGACGACGGGGGATGTTGGCCGTATTATTACGTAGCTACCCTTTGATATTAAAAATCGTCTGGTTTTTTAATATTACCGCCATGGTAGCAATGATTTAGGCAGCACCCAGCACGATGCGCAGCATGCGGCGCAGCGGCTCGGCTGCCCCCCAGAGCAACTGGTCGCCAACCGTGAATGCGCTGACATATTGCGGCCCCATGGCGAGCTTGCGGATGCGTCCAACGGGGATGGCCAGCGTGCCGCTGACGGCCACCGGCGTGAGTGCCTGGACCGAGGCTTCGCGCGTGTTGGGAACCAACTTAACCCAGGGGTTGTCGGCCGCAATCAAGGCCTCGATATCGGCGTTGGGCACGTTTTTCTTCAGCTTGAAGGTCAGCGCCTGGCTGTGGCAGCGCATGGCGCCGATGCGCACGCACAAGCCGTCGACCGGGATGGCCGCCGTGCCGAAATCCGGGCCGAGGCCGAGGATTTTATTGGTCTCGGCACCGGCCTTCCATTCTTCGCGGCTGACGCCCCAGGCCACGTCCTCAGCGTGCTTGCCCAGGCCCAAGTCTTTGTCGATCCAGGGAATCAGCGAGCCACCCAGAGGCGTGCCGAAGTGTGCTGTTTCGGCCTCGCTCAGTCCTTGTTGCTGGGCCAAAATCTGGCGGTCAATCTCCAAGATGGCCGATTTTGGGTCGTCCAAGAGCGCGCGCACACGCTGGTTGAGCGTGCCAAACTGGGTCAGCAACTCGCGCATATGCTGGGCGCCGCCGCCTGAGGCAGCCTGGTATGTCATGGAGGTCATCCACTCGACCAAGCCGGCCTTGTACAGCGCGCCCACGCCCATCAGCATGCAGCTCACCGTGCAATTGCCGCCAATCCAGTCTTTGCCGCCCTGGGCCAGCGCCCGGTCGATCACGGGCCGATTGACCGGGTCCAGCACGATGACGGCGTCGCTGTGCATGCGCAGCGTGGAGGCCGCGTCGATCCAGTGGCCCTTCCAGCCCGCAGCGCGCAGCTGAGGGTAGAGTGCCGCGGTGTAGTCGCCGCCCTGCGCGGTCAGGATGATGTCGCACTTGCTTAACGCGGCAAGGTCATGCGCGTCTTTGAGTGTGGCCTCGTTCTTGGCCTGCGCCGGGGCTGGGCCACCAGCATTGGAGGTGGAAAAAAATACGGGCTCGATCAAGTCGAAGTCGCCCTCGGCCTGCATACGTTCCATCAATACCGAGCCGACCATGCCGCGCCAGCCGATCAAACCTACCAACTTGCTCATCGCAATGCCCTTCTGAGAATAAAACAGTGCCAGACCCGACTGTTTGCCCGGCCCGTCTGGCCGGGAAGGGCGCACGACGAACCAAGGCGGATCAGCCGGTCGTAATGGGGGGTGATCTTTGCGCGCAAAGCCGCACCCGCCAAGGCGGTGGGTGCGTTGTCCAGGGTGAACCGGCGAGCGGCAAACATGGGCGCCCATTGTAGCGGATTGGGTCGGTGTGCCTTGTCGTATAGCGTCGGTATGGGGGTTGCGTGCGAGGCCGTGGCGCAAGGGGAAAATAATGCCCCGGATTGGGGATTTATTCCGTATTTCTCGCCGCCATGGCTGTTTTATTCGACCATGCTTTGCGCGAATATTTTGGATGTATTTGTTAAATAATGCACAGAATAATCTTTTGTATTTATTAATTTCCGTGAAATTCATGGCCGGCATGGAATGCAGCGCTGCTGGCGAAAATCGCTCCAAGCGTCTTGGAATGTCTGCGCTGCATGCATGCCGATCTGCGCAGGTTCAGCCGAGCGCTTTCACCACCGCATCGCCCATTTGCGCCGTGCCCACTTTGGTGGTGCCTGGGCTGTAAATGTCTGGCGTGCGCAAACCCTGTGCCAGCACTTTTTGCACGGCGGCTTCAATGCGGGCGGCGGCGGCTTCTTGGTTCAGGCTGAAACGCAGCATCATGGCGACGCTCAGTATGGTCGCCAGCGGGTTGGCTACGCCCTTGCCCGCGATGTCTGGGGCGCTGCCGTGGCTGGGCTCGTAGAGTCCCTGGTTTTTATCGTTCAGACTGGCAGAAGGCAGCATGCCAATGGAGCCGGTGAGCA
>JAYVXE010000450.1:0-3228 GCA_043785395.1 Burkholderiaceae bacterium
CCATGGTTCACCTCCTGTGTTGGTGAGTCCATCTTCCATCCCGCCAGGCTCACAGGATGAGCCTGCTGAGGTTCATCGCTAATCAGGAAAAGAGTTGACATCGGCGTGCATGAAAAGTTAACGCTTTACGGCTGGCACCTTTCCTATTTCACGGGCAAGGTGCTTTGCTATCTGCGTTACAAGCAGATCCCCTTTGTAGATCAGCCGGTGAGCCTGCTGACGCTGACGTGGCGCATCAAACGCAAAACCGGAGCAGCGGTGATGCCGGTGTTGCGCACGCCCGAAGGGGACTGGATACAGGACTCCAGCGTCATCATGGATCGCATGGAGGTCTTGTACCCGCAGCGCCCTGTTGAGCCACCCACGCCGGTGCAGCGCTTTGCGTCGTCGCTGATGGAAGCCTGGGGTGACGAGTGGTGGCTACCCATGGCCATGCACACGCGCTGGACCTACCCCGAGAACTACGCCTTGTTTGAAAAGGAAGCGGGCAACAGTTTGTTGCCGCACTTTCCGGCCTTTGTGCAGCGCCGCGCCGTGGCTTATGTTGCAGGTACCCTGCGCGGCTACCTGCCGTCGGTGGGTGTGCGGCCAGAGCAGTACGCGCCGATGGACCGCTGGATGGCCCGCATGCTGGACATGCTTGATGCGCATTTTGCGCAGCAGCATTATCTGTTTGGTGGCCGCCCCGGTGTCGGCGACTTTGGTCTGGTCGGTAGCATGTACGGCCACCTGGGGCGTGACCCCTGGCCCGCGCGTGAACTGATTGCGCCGCGCCCGCACCTGCGCGCGTGGATAGACCGCATGGCGCACTCGGTCGAAACCGGGGGTCACGACGAGTGGCTTGCAGGCGACCGCATCGCGCCCACGCTCGATGCGATTTTCCGCATCATATTCAAGGAATTTTTGCCCATGCTTGAAGGCATCAACCGTCAGGTCAAGGCAGCGCTGCCCGGCTTGCCGCCCGGCAAAGCCCTGCCGCGTGGCATGGACGATGTCGAGATGCCTATGGGTGAAGGCCGTTTTCGCCGAGTGGCCATGCCCTACACGCTGTGGATGGCGCAGCGCACGCGGGATGTCTACCGCGCAACGAACGCGCAGGGGAAGGCGCAGGTGCGCGACTGGCTGGGCAGCGTGGGCGGAAGCCGCTTTTTAGAACTGGACATTCCACGCTTGCGCCGCAGTGGTTTGCGGGTTGTACCGGAGTAGCCATCGATGTCTTCGCAAAAAATAAAAATCTTCTGGTCTGTGGGCGCTGCGCTGGTGCTGCTGGCCGCTGCATGGCTGTGGTGGCCCTCGCAACATGCACCAACCGCAAAACGTGCCGCTCCCGAACAACTGTCGTGCGCCTTGCCTGCGCCGCTGGCGACCAGCCCGTATCCCGGCATGGTGTGGGTGCCCGCTGGTAGTTTTGAATTTGGCGACACGGTTTACCCCGAAGAGCTGCCACTGCGTAAAACCAGTGTGGCCGGTTTCTGGATGGACCGCACTGAAGTCACCAACGCCGAGTTTGCAGAATTTGTAAAAGCCACCAGCTACGTCACCGAGGCAGAACGCGGGCCCGACCCCAGGCGCTACCCCGGCTTGACATCCGACCTGAGCCAGCCAGGCGCTGTCGTGTTTGTCATGCCAAAAGATGTCAACACCCTGGGCAGCGCAACGCAGTGGTGGCGCTATGTGCCCGGTGCCAACTGGCGGCACCCCGGCGGCCCGGCCACCAGCATAGACGCGCACGAATCGTTTCCCGTTGTGGCTGTGACTTTTGCAGATGCAAAAGCCTACGCGCGCTGGAAGGGCCGCGCCTTGCCCAGCGAAGCGCAATGGGAATGGGCCGCACGGGCAGGCCAGTCGCAAGCCGCCAAGGACCACGAGCAGCCCAAGGCCGCCAACACCTGGCAAGGCATCTTCCCCGTCGTCAACTCGGGTGAAGACGGCTTTCTGGGTCTTGCCCCGGTCGGTTGCTACGCGCCCAACGCGCTCGGCCTGTTCGACATGATTGGCAATGTGTGGGAGCTCACCTCCGACGCCTACCAGCCAGGCCACGGCGAATCCGGTGATGGCCCACCCGACCAGGTGCCGCGCGGCATGGGGTCCACCTCAGCGGCACAGCGCGTCATCAAGGGCGGCTCTTTTTTGTGCTCGCCAGACTACT
This sequence comes from Burkholderiaceae bacterium, assembly GCA_043785395.1. Taxonomy (GTDB): domain Bacteria; phylum Pseudomonadota; class Gammaproteobacteria; order Burkholderiales; family Burkholderiaceae_C; genus JAGOEY01. The sequence continues at coordinate 2,150 of JAYVXE010000450.1, forward strand.
GCATGCGCTACCGCTCCGGCGCGCGCCAGCCGCAAGACGATGACCTAGGTGCCAGTCACCTGGGCTTTCGCACCGTGATGCTGGCAGGCGGCCCCTGAAAACTTCCTTACCCATGAGTAACCACCCGTTGTCTCCGGCGCGCAGACTCACCCGCTTGAAGCGCGTGCTGCTGGCCGCACTAGTGCCTATTTTTCTCATCGGAGCTGTTGTATACAACACAACCGAGCAGATCATTCTGGGCGCAGAGGCCTATATCTTTGGTTACCCGCTGGTCATCATGGACGTCACCCGCGTCAACGCCGCGCTGGCGCTCGGCCCTGAAAATTCGCTGCGCAGGGTGCGTCAGTTCCCCGACGCCCAATTCAAAGACGTGGTGCGCCCCAACGTCGATACGCTGTACACCACAGGCTTTATCGACATGGCCAAAGGCCCCTGGGTGTTTGAGATGGCGGCCAACGGCAAGCGCTATGAAGTCATGCCCTTTATGGATGCGTGGACCAACGTCTTTGCAGCGCCGGGCACGCGCACCACTGGAACGGCGGGCGGGCGTTTTCTGCTGGCCGGTCGTGAATGGGTCGGCCAGGTGCCCCCAGGTCACACGCTGCTGCGCTCCCCCACGCAGATGGTCTGGCTGATAGGTCGTACGCAAACCAACGGCATTGCCGACTACCCGGCGGTGCATGGCCTGCAAGAGGGCATCACCTTGCGCCCGCTGGCGGACTGGCAGGCCGGCAAGCTCGCAGCTACGCCGGCGTGGCAAGCGGTGGCCAGCAAACCCGTCCCGCCCGTGGTGCAGATGCAGGCCATGAGCACCGAGGTTTTCTTCACCCGGCTCGCCTTGCTGATGGTGGGCAACCCACCCGCCGCTGCAGACGGCCCGATGATGGTCAAGCTCTCACGCATAGGCCTGGCCCCCGGCCAGCCGCCCAACTGGGGCGTGGCTGATCACGCAGCCATCAGCCTAGGCCGCTGGCTGGCCGACTTCACGGTGGTGAAAGAACTGAAAAAACCACGCGACCTGGTGCGGGGCTGGGCCACCCCGCCAGCGATATTGGGCGACTACGGCACCTTTTACAACA
>JAYVXE010000451.1:0-3214 GCA_043785395.1 Burkholderiaceae bacterium
AAAAAACATCCCAAACAACAACACCAACAAAGGCACAAAAAATAAATATCAAAATCAAGAAACAAAAAATACTCAAAAATTTCCACTCCTCCCACCCGAAGAGGGCGCCCCGCTTGATCAAGAAAAAAAAATTTCCGCCGCAGAACACACACTTCAAACAAAGCGCCACGAAATAACAGAATACTCCAGAAGCGGAAATTTCTCGGACACGAGAAAAATATTGAAAAATGCATTCGACGAAAAAATACTCAGCGAAAAAGACTACTACGGAGAACTTGGCCACATGCTGGCAATCAGCGTGGCCGACCCAGCCAGTATCGTTAGCGAAATCATTGCATCAAAAAACAAATATGGCCTTGCCGTCATGCTAGCAAACCTTGCCGGCAATGAAGCACTGGCCAACAGCCTACCAATGCACGACCGAGAAGAAATTTATACCGCCCTGAAAAACAGCAAGCCCGGACTCAATGGCTTTATCAACGAGATCGGCTTGAGCGATATTTTCAACTATGAAAATTGGTTCAACGCACTAAAAATATTTTCCAGCAACGATGTTGAATTCAACATTTTTCTGAATGATTTTATTTTAAACAAGGAATTTGACCCGCGCGAGGCATTTGGCATCAAATACACCATGAAGGGCGACGGTTTTTTAGAGAATATCAATGAAAAAGCCAAGGAAAAGTACCTGTACAACATCAGCGAGTACACTTCAGGCTACCCCTCGAACGATGTCGCTCAATATATAAATAATTTAGACCAATGATTTTAAAAAACCAGGCCGCGCCTGACAACGGAGCGGACTGAAAAGCAAGAAATGCAGCGCCTGCTTTCCGTAAACCGGCCCTGGCACGCTGCACGAAGCCATGGCGCGTCGTGGTTCAGCCGGGCCGACAAATTCAACGAGGCGTAGACGGTGCCCTCCAGCGCTGCTTTTTTGCGCACGTCCCCAAACAATCAAGCCAAGTTACTCAATTTGCAGAAAATCCCAGGCCAGCGGCCCGGCACCGGCTGCAAACCGCCGCGCCAGCTCTCTACAATGCCAGCGCAGCCCACCACCCCGCCATGAGCACACTGATCGTCTTTCTTCCCCCGCCTGAGACCAACACCGCCCATACGGGCAGTGCCACCGGCACTGGCGTGGCTGGTGACTACCGCTATGCGCTGACGCTGGACGGCCACAGCCTGCGCGACCAGGGCCAGGTGCCAGCGGCGCTGCTGCCGCAGCCGGGCCGCTCGGGCGGCGAGGTGGTGGCGCTGATTCCGGCCCAAGCCCTGTCCTGGCACCAGGTGACGCTGCCCAAGGGCGTGCAGGCGAACACGCCGCGTCTGCGTGCTGTGCTTGAAGGTCTGCTCGAAGAACGTCTGCTCGATGACCCCACGACGCTGCACCTGGCGCTGGCCTCGCCGCTGCGGGCCAACGCGCCGGTCTGGGTCGCGGCCTGCAACCGGGCCTGGCTTCAGGCCGCCGTGCAGGCGCTGGAGAGTGCGGGCCGCCCGGTGGCGCGGATCGTGCCCGAGGCGACGCCGATGGCGCCGGGTGATACCAGCGCCAGCTTGCTCCACGCGATTGGCAGCGCCGACGCCGGGCATTGGCTGGCCACCGGCTGGGGCGCTGAGCGCGGCGTCAGCCTGTTGCCACTGTCGGGCGCAGCGCTGGCGCTGCTGGCCATCGACGCTGACGCGCACCTGCCGCCCGAGGTATGGGCCGAGCCCGCCGTCGCCGCCCAGGCCGAGGCCTTGCTAGGCCGTCCGGTGACGCTGCAAACCCCGGCCCAGCGCTGGCTGGCAGCGGCCCGCAGTCCCTGCGATCTGGCGCAGTTTGAGCTTGCCAGCTCAGGGCGCAGCCGGGCCCTGAAAAAAATCGCTGCGCGCAGCGCCAGTCTGCTCTGGGCGCCCCAGTGGCGTGCGGCGCGCTGGGGCGTAGCCGCGCTGCTGGCCTTCAACCTGCTCGGCCTCAACGCCTGGGCCTGGCACGAAGAAAATGCCTTGCGCAGCAAACAAGCCGCGCTGAACAATATGCTGTTGAAAAACTTCCCCCACGTCCAAACCGTGGTCGTGGCACCGCTGCAAATGGAGCGCGAAGTCGCACTGCTGCGCCAGGCCAGCGGCGGCATCAGCGGCGGCGACTTGGAGTCCATGCTGGCGGCCTTGAGCCGGCTGGCGCCGCCCGACCGCCACCTCACGGCGATCGAATTTGCGGCGGGCGAAGCGGCCTTCAAAGGCCTGAACCTGAGCGCCGAAGAAAACCGCGACATCGCCCTGCGCCTGCAAGCCCTTGGCTACAACGCCCGCAGCGACGGCGAGCAACTGCGGCTGCAACGGCTACAGCCGCAACAGCAACAACCGCAGCCACAACGGGCCGCGCCATGAACAGCAAACACCCCATGCCCACCGACCACTCCGCAGCGGCCGCCCTGCAAGGCATCTCGGCAAAGGCCGCCGCCCTCCGGCACCACTGGCGCAAGCTGCTGCCACGCGAAAGAACATGGATCGTCGCCGTCGCCGTGCTGGCCACGCTGGCGCTGCTGTGGTGGCTGGCGCTGGCACCGGCACTGCAAACCCTGGGCCGCGCCGGCGTCCACCACCAACAGCTCGACGCCCAACGGCAAACCATGCAAAGCCTGCAAACCGAGGCGGCCCAGCTCAAGGCGCAACCCAAGATCGGGGCCGACGAGGCCCGCCGCGCACTGGAGGCGGCGGTCAGCCAGCAACTGGCGGCCAGCGGCCAGCTCAGCATCGTCGGCGACCGCGCGACAGTGACCCTGAAAGGCACGCCTGCGGCTGTTCTGGCCCCTTGGCTGGCGCAGGTACGCAGCAACGCCCGCGCCCTGCCGTTGGAGGCCCGCTTGGTGCGCAGCCAAGACAGCAACAGCGCTGCCCGCTGGGACGGCGTGTTGGTGCTCGGCCTGCCGACGCACTGACCCACCGCCCACTCAACCCGGCCTGCCGCACCATGCGCCCACTCTCCCTGGCACCACCCCCACGACGCCCGGCCATGGCCCGCCGTCACGCCCCATCCGCGCCGCGCCCGCCCTGGCGCTGGGCGCTGGCGGGCGGCTTGTTTGGCACGCTGTTGGCGCTGACGCTGGCGGCCCCAGCGCACTGGCTGACCGGTGGGCTGGGGCGGCGCTCGGGCGGCCATGTGCTGCTGGCCGAGCCCCAGGGCACGGTCTGGCGCGGCTCAGCCCAGCTGGTGCTGCGCGGCGGCGCC
>JAYVXE010000452.1:0-3210 GCA_043785395.1 Burkholderiaceae bacterium
TTTGCAGACCCATAGCCCCGCTATGGGTCAAGAAGGCGGTAAAAAATGGACCGCTGCGGCACCATTGCAGCCGATGCCACCGATAGTCCGACAGGCTCCTAGGCATTTTCCCGCAGACAGTACTTCAGTACGGCAAGGAAAAAGAACGACGCCAGGGCGGTTTTGCGTAAGTCTTAGTTGAAACGCACCCATCCGCCAAGGCGGTGCCTGGGCGGCTCAAAGCACCCGTCAAAAGGTCTCAAAATAATGCCTAACTAACTCCTAGCGTATACCACATATAGATTGCAAGACAATTAGCATCAAATATTATGACAAGGCGACCAAGACCCACGGTGGGACGGCGTTGACGTCTGACCGAACCGCTGCAACGGACTGCGTCGCCATCAGTCCGACAAAGTACCCAAGCCGCTGCCGCCCGCGCCATCGGCACGCTCGATCAGCTCAATCTTGTAACCATCCGGGTCAACAACAAAGGCAATCACCGTGCTACCGCCCAAGACCGGCCCGGCCTCGCGCGTGACCTGGCCACCGGCCACACGAATCCTGTCGCAGGCCGCCGCCGCGTCAGGCACAGCCAGCGCGATGTGGCCATAGGCCGTTCCCATTTCATAGTGGCTGGTGCCCCAGTTGTAGGTCAGCTCAATCTCGGCCTGCGCCGGATTGCCCTCGTAGCCGACAAAAGCAAGGCTGTACTGGTATTCGGGGTTTTCCGAACGGCGCAGCAATTGCATGCCCAGCACCTTGGTATAAAAATCAATGGCACGCTGCAAATCGCCAACGCGCAACATCGTGTGAAGTAATCGCATAATAGTTTTTAAAAATTAAATAGGCCAAAATGACCCATGCTTAATCCGGGGCCTGGTGCAGTTGAATGTGGGCAGAAAGTCCGCCCGATTCGGTATTGGTAATGGCAAAAATACCGCCCATCCGCTGCACGGTTTTATCGACAATCGACAAACCCAGACCAGCACCCGAAGCGGCAGAACGGGAGCTGTCACCACGAAAAAAAGGCTTGGTCAGATCCGCCAGAATGCTTGGTGAAACACCGGGGCCATGGTCTCGAACCTTGAGCATGACCCAGCGATCGCGCTGTTTGGCACTGATCTCCACGGTGGCAATTCCGGTTGCCAGCGATTTTCCGTAGTGGCGGGCATTTTCCAACAGGTTGGAGATCACCCGCCCAAGCTCTACCTCATCGGCCAGTACCCGCACGGTATAAGGAATGGAGACCGTAACCCGCAACTCCGAATGATCTTGCACGGCATACAGACAGCTATTGAGTACGTCGTTGAGCACCACCGGGCTGAGGTTGACATGGTCGGGTCGGGCGTAGTCAAGGAATTTATCAATGATGGCATCGAGCTGGACAATATCGGCCACCATATGGTCACGCGCTGCGCTATCAGCTACGCTCATCTCGGTTTCCAGCCGCAATCTGGCCAGTGGCGTGCGCAGATCATGCGAAATCCCAGCCAGCATGACGGCCCGATCCTGCTCCAGCTTGGCCAGTTTGTTGGCCATTTGATTGAAACCGATATTGACCTCTCGGATTTCGCTGGTGACGGCCTGTTCATCCAAATGGCTGGCCTCAAAATCACCATCGCGCACGCGGCCCGTGGCGTACGAGAGTTTCTTGAGTGGTTGGTTGATGCGCCGAGCGATGGTGGCCGCTCCGGCCAAGGACAATACGGCAGCAATGGTCAACCAGATCAGCCAAGTCTTGTTATTGCCGGGACTGACCCGGGCAAGGTCCATCACCAGCCAGTTTTTATCCCCATTGATCTCGAAACCGACCCAAAGCCCCTGGTCTGCATTAACGCTGCGCGCAACCACCGTATCAGCACCGAGTCGCTTGCGTAATTCGGTGCTGATGTGCACACCCAGGGTGTTGTTGTCCAGCAGCTCAAAACTATCGCTCTCGTCGCGCGGCAAAATGCGCACGCTTTCTTGCTCGTCCATGGTTTGAATCAGCGACACCCGTGCAATCGGGTCCGCGTTGAGCAGGGCTGCGCGACTCAGATTAACCAGGGACGCGACTTGCTGCGCCGTCTGAATGGAGCGCGGCACCAACTCCAAGGCACGCAGCGTCTGCAGCCAAGCCAAGATGCTGCCACTCAGCAAAATGGCCAGCAAGAAAAAGGTACGCCAAAACAGATTGAACGAGACGCGGCGTGTCCGCGTCACAACCCTCTTGGCCAAGGTAGTGGAGGGCTCAGGGGCGTCGTTCAAAACCTCGACAGACAAATCTTGAAAATTTTCGGCGCCAACGGCCATCAATGGCTTCCATCCGGCACAAACACGTAACCCACGCCCCAGACCGTTTGGATGTGGCGCGGCGCGGCAGCATCGACTTCTACCAATTTGCGCAAGCGCGAGACCTGCACATCGAGGCTGCGGTCAAACGGCTCAAATTCACGGCCACGTGCCAGCAGCGCGAGTTTTTCACGTGACAGCGGTTGGCGCGGATGCCGCACCAAGGCTTTGAGCATGGCGAACTCCCCCGTCGTCAGCGGCAGCTCCTCACCGTTGCGGTGCAGGGTGCGCGCCCCCATATCGAAGGTGAAGGCACCAAAGGTGACGGTTTCGTTCTCGCCCGAAGGCGCGCCTGGTGCCTCGTGCAAAGGCCGGCGACGCAGCACAGCATGGATGCGTGCCAACAATTCGCGCGGGTTAAAGGGCTTGCCCAAATAGTCATCGGCCCCAACTTCCAGCCCCACGATCCGGTCAACATCCTCCCCTTTGGCGGTGAGCATGATGATGGGAGTGCGTTCATTCGACGCCCGCAAACGACGGCAGATAGACAAACCATCTTCGCCCGGCAGCATCAAATCGAGCACAATCAAATCCACGCTGTCGCGCTGCAAAATACGATTGAGTGCGTTGCCATCTTCGGCAACGATCACCTCAAAACCCTCTTGCGCCAAGTAGCGGCGCAAGAGGTCGCGGATACGAGCGTCATCATCGACAACCAAAATTTTGTCAACGCGGTGGGTCACTTGGGTCATACGTATGCCTAACTTATTTGTAACAGAGGCGATTCTGTCGGGATAAAAGAAGGGGATGCTGTATTTTTTCGAATTTTGCGCGATTGTTACACATATTTCCCCTCGCTACGTACAACCACCTCGGTGGTTGGCAGTACGCCTACAGGGGTAGCGGGTATTGCCACAACGAAATTCAACCATACTTCTGTCGAATTTCCCCAACTTG
>JAYVXE010000453.1:0-3209 GCA_043785395.1 Burkholderiaceae bacterium
GCGGCGCTACCCCCTCAAGGGGGCGCACCCAGTGGCCTGGCAGAGCCAGATCCACGGGTGCACTGGAAGTGGCGCGCTCGTCGTCGCGTCCCTTGTTTCATTGTTCGGGGGGCTTCCCCCGTGCATGACAGTTAGTCGCAGGCGCGGCGGCGCTGGCAGAACGGGCACTGGCCGCCAGCCGTGCCCGGCGCCGGGCGCGGCTGCGCATGATGTAGAGCACCAGCGTCAGCGGTAGCAGGCCGTAGAGAAAAAAAGTGATGAGCGCCCCCAAGAGGCTGCCATCGGTGTTATTGGCCTCGACCACGGCCATCATGAGGGTGACGTAGAGCCAAGCGATGGTGACGAGGTAAATTGGCATGGGCGGGCAGTATATAGTTGCCAGTCAAAATAATAGGATTTACGCAAAACCGCCCTGGCCTTGTTCTTTTTTCCTGCCGTTACTTTGGCGTACTGTTTGCGGAAAAATGACCAGCCAGGACAATTTTGTGCAAGTTCAAAATAAGCGATAAAAATGACGGGCCCCACCCGATCAACGTAGAAACTACCGATTTTCGTGACCTTAGCAAGCGTCGTAGCGCGAGGAGACAAGTACATGCATTCCGTCCCAGAGTGGAGCCAGACCGTTCAGCAGCTGCAGCAGACTTTGGGTGAAGCTTGGCACCAAGCCTTGCAGGCTGCGGCCACCCCCACCAGCACCGCCAAGCCCTTGGCCTTTGCCAGCGATAAGCTGCGTGCCCTGCAAGACAACTATGTGGTAGAGGCCACAGCCTTGTGGAACAACGAAGTTGAGCAACGCATGGGCAGCCCGGCCAGCTTGGATCGGCGTTTTTCGGCGCTCGCTTGGCAGGGCAGTCCATGGGCCGCATTCAGTGCCGCCGCTTACCTGCTCAACAGCCGCACGCTGCTGGGTTTGGCCGACGCGCTTGAGGCCGACGCCAAAACCCGGGCCCGGGTTCGTTTTGCCATTGAGCAGTGGGCGGCAGCCAATGCGCCGAGCAATTTTCTGGCACTCAACCCCGATGCGCAAAGACAGGCCATCGAGACCCAGGGCGAGAGCATCGCCAAAGGCATCCACAACCTTGTGCACGACCTGCGCCAAGGCCATGTCAGCATGACCGATGAGAGCCGCTTCGAGGTCGGCAAAAACGTTGCCAGCACCGAAGGCGCCGTGGTCTTTGAGAACGATTTTTTTCAGCTGATCGAGTACAAGGCCTTGACCGCCCAGGTCTACGAGCTGCCCTTGTTGCTGGTGCCGCCGTGCATCAACAAGTTCTACATTCTTGATTTGCAGCCCGACAATTCACTCATCCGCTATGCGGCGGCGCAGGGACAGCGCACCTTCGTCATCAGTTGGCGCAATCCCGACCAAAGCATGGCCGACAAGACCTGGGACGACTATGTGGAGCAGGCGGTGATCAAGGCGATCCAGGTCACGCGTGCCATCAGCCGTGCCCCGCGTATCAATACGCTGGGTTTTTGCGTTGGCGGCACCTTGCTGGCCAGTGCGTTGGCGGTGCTGGCCGCGCGCGGCGAACAGCCGGCGGCCTCGGCCACTTTGCTTACGACTTTTTTGGACTTCAGCGACACCGGCGTGCTCGATTTGTTCATCGACGAAGATTTTGTCCAGTACCGCGAAAAGCAAATGGGCCAAGGCGGCTTGCTCAAGGGGCAAGAGCTGGCGTCGACATTTAGTTTTTTGCGGCCCAATGATTTGGTCTGGAATTATGTGGTGGGCAATTACCTGAAGGGCGAGACGCCGCCGGCTTTTGACCTGCTGTATTGGAACTGCGACGCCACCAATCTGCCCGGGCCGTTTTATGCCTGGTATTTGCGCCAGACCTATCTGGAAAACAATCTTGTGCAGCCCGGCAAGGTCGAGGTCTGCGGCCAAAAAATAGATTTTGGCTTGCTGGATATCCCCGTCTATATCTACGGCTCACGCGACGACCACATCGTCCCCATTGGTGTTCATGGCGGCGGCTGTTACGCCTCAAGCCAGTGTTGGCCTGGCCCCAAGCGCTTTGTCATGGGCGCCTCCGGCCATATTGCCGGCGTCATCAACCCGCCGTCCAAGAACAAGCGCAGCCACTGGATCCGGGCCGATGGCGAGTTGCCAGCGACACAGGCCGAGTGGTTGGTGGGCGCGCAAGAGCATCCGGGCAGCTGGTGGGGCGACTGGGCGGCCTGGCTCAAACCCTTGGCGGGACGGCAAGTGGCCGCACCCAAAACCTATGGCCGAGGCAGCTACAAAGCCATCGAGCCGGCGCCTGGGCGCTACGTCTTGCAAAAGGCCTGAGTTCCACGGCTTGCGCAAAAACCCATGGTTGGCGTTTGTCAAAATCCGCCAAAACCCTAGGTCGCGTCGGGCCAACATGTTTGCGTAAGTCTTCAGCCCTTTTCCACGGCTTGCGCAACGCCTCTTTCTTTTTCAACTAGGAGCCACTATGGAAGATATCGTTATCGTCGCTGCTGCTCGCACGGCTGTTGGTAAATTTGGCGGCAGCTTGGCCAAGGTCGCCGCCCCCGAGCTCGGCGCGGTGGTGCTCAAAGACCTGCTGCGGCGCAGTGGCCTGGGCGTGGACCAGATTGACGAAGTTATTTTGGGCCAGGTGCTGGCCGCGGGCTCCGGGCAAAACCCGGCACGCCAAAGCGTGCTCAAGGCGGGCCTGAGCCAGCTCACGCCGGGCCTGACCATCAACGCGGTCTGTGGCTCCGGGCTGAAGGCTGTGATGCTGGCGGCGCAGGCGGTGGCCAGCGGCGACAGCGAAATCGTGATCGCCGGTGGCCAAGAGAACATGAGTGCCGCGCCCCATGTGCTGCCCAACTCTCGCGACGGCCAGCGCATGGGCGACTGGAAACTGCAAGACACGATGATCGTCGACGGTCTGTGGGACGTCTACAACCAGTACCACATGGGCATCACGGCGGAAAACGTGGCCAAAAAATACGGCATCAGCCGCGAACAGCAAGACGCCTTGGCGCTGGCCTCGCAAACCAAGGCAGCGGCAGCGCAGGACGCGGGCCGCTTCAAGGACGAAATCGCCGCTGTCACGATCGCCCAAAGAAAGGGCGACCCGATTGTTTTCGCCGTCGACGAATACCTGAACCGCAAGACCAGCGCCGAGGCCTTGGCCGGCCTGCGCCCCGCGTTCGACAAGGCGGGCAGCGTCACCGCCGGCAATGCCTCGGGCCTGAACGACGGCGCCGCC
>JAYVXE010000454.1:0-3206 GCA_043785395.1 Burkholderiaceae bacterium
GGAGGACTTGTGTCAACGCGGGCTGGGTGGGGCGTAAGGCGTGACCAGGCGCCTCAGAGCGGCGGGCTGGCCAGCACGGTTGCCAGTGACTTGTACAAAGTGTCCGAGCCAAAGCGGCGGTTGTCGGGGTCAAACGCCAGATAGTTCAGCTGCTTGGTGAGGGGGGCGCCGTCGGCCCGGCCTTCCATGAACATCGACACGAAATGCGCGCCGCGCCGCCGGTGCCGGTCGAGCGTGGCGGCCAGCGCTGTGGCGTCCAGCGCCTTGAGGGGGTGGAACTCGGTGACGCCGTAGCCGGGGTGGGGCGTGCCCTGGAGCCAGTCGGCAAAGCTCTGGCCGTAGCCCGCTTCGCCGTACAGGCTGACGCCCAGCCGCAGGCCGGGCAGCGGCTGGAGGGATGCGTCGACTGCGTATTTGTTGGCGTCCCAGCTCGGGTTGCTGAAGGGGAAGAGCTGGTGTGTGTACAGCGGCCGATCGGCCAGGCACGACGTGCGCACGATCTTTGCGAAGTGCTGCAAATACGCGACCACTTGGTGTTGGCGGTAAGCATGCCACTGGGCCGCCAAGGGGTTGAAGTAGTACGAAGACGCCTCCAGCGGCGCGTCGATGGCGTAGTCCAGCGACGCGCTGGCGGGTGTGGCCTGCGGCAGCGCTTGCACCGGCTGCGGCAGCGGCGTTTTTTGCTGCGCATCCATCACCGAAATCTGGCGGCGGCCCAGGTGTTGCCGCGCGGCCCCGGCGCGTTCCAGGTACAGGTCGAGCTGGTGGATGCCGGTGGGCAGTTGGCTGAAGTCAAGGTCGATCCGCCAGCCCACATCGGCCGTGCCCAAAGCCGGTTTGGCCGCCAGCACATCTTGGCGTCCGAGCCTGATCGGCGCTCGCCCGAGCAGGCCTCCATTGCGGTAGACCGCGACCACGCCGGGCGGCCCCGCCGTGTCCCCGGCGCCCACCCAGCCCGAAATTGGTAGCGTGCCGTGGGCAAAAGAGTCCATGTGCTGCCAGTAATGTGCAAGCGGCTCGCGGCGGATGTCGCGGGCTGGTGGCGTGATGTCTTGCCAATCTGCAAAACGCGAGCCTAGGGCAGCGTTGAGCTGCGCCAGCGTGCCAAAGCGCTGTTGCAGATGCTGGCGAAAGCCTTGTTGCGAGGCCTCGCTGTAGTCCGAGACTTGGTAGGTTTGGTAGGTTTGGGCTGGGCCGGGGCCGCTAAAACCCATGCCGCTCTCGAACTGCGGGAACATCTGGTGCACCTCTCCCAGCAACGTGATGCCCAGGATGCGCTCGCGCACCGCCTGCGGGCGTTGGCAGAGTTCGGTGCTGATCGCCTCGATCACCTGCTGGCGGCGCTGGCTTAGGCTGTTGTCGGTGCGGGCGATGGACCAGGGGTAGAGCTTGGCGCCGAAATACTGGTCTACCGGCATGGCCAAGCCCTGCGGGTCTATGGCCAGATTGGCCGGGTCGGCGGCGAGCTCGGCCTCGATTGCTGCGTTGCTGGCAAAGTGGGTTGAGAAAAGGTAGAGCAGGACGGGCCGACTCTGCCCTTGGATGGTGTTGGCCAGGCGGCGCACGGCGTCGCTGTCAACCTGCCAGTCGCCCGCCACCGGGCGCAAAAAATCCAGCAGCGGCGCCTTCAGCGCATACCCCAGTTGCCAATCGGCGTTGGCCGCAGCCGGTGCCGGCGCCAAGGCCGTCAGCGTGGCCTCGACCAAGTGGGCCGCCGAGCCCGCCGGGCCTTGGCAGCCCTGCGGCAGCGCGGCTTTCGGCGTATTTTGCAAACAGTCATCGAGCCCGCTCAGCATCGGCGCCAGAACCAGCGGCGCTGCTGCTGGGCGCAGGTGCAGCCACCAGCTGCGCAGGCCCCACAGGCTGAGCAGGAGCAGCAGCAGGGCGCCCAAGCAAGGCAGCAGGTGGCGCCGACGCGGCGCGCGCGGCGCGGCGGAAGAAGTGGCTGTCAAAGAAGGCATATCGTCATGGCGCTCTGGGCCGCAGGCGCCGGGTGTGGGTGGCAGAAGATGGGATGGCGGGACGGTGGGACTGTATCTGAGCACGCCGGGGCGGCTGCGGCACGTGCGCCCGATGGTGCAAAATCCCGGCTTTACCGCAGCTGCTGCCATGGCAGTGCAGCGTGGTCGCGTCAGCCAGCAGGCGTGCGCGAAGTCCTTTCCTATTGCCATGAATCCAGCCACTACCATCCCACTTGAGCCTTATTTGACGCAAACCGCACCAGCACTAGCGGTAACGACCGATTTGGGTCTGCGGCTGGTGCGGAGCGGCAAACTGTCGGCCCGCGACTTGGAGCGTGCGCTGGCGGCGCAGCAGGAAATGGGCGGCTTGCTGGGGCGCGTGCTGGTGCAACTAGGCCTGGTCTCCGAGCTTGATGTGCTGCACACCCAGGCCGACTTGCTCGGCATTGCGGTGGCCAGCGCCGATGATTTTCCGGCGCTGGCACCCGAGGTTGCCGGTTTGCAAGCCGCGTTCTTGGCCTCCAATGTGCTGTACCCGCTGCGCGTGGAGGACGGGCGGCTGGATATCGCCATGGCCGTGCCCGACGACGCCTTTGTGCTCAAGGCGCTGCGCCTGGTCACCGGCTTGGAGATTCGCCCCTTCATCAGCCTGGAGAGCGATATCGAGCGCGCCCTGGCCCAGCCGCCGGAGGGCGTGGAGCCGCAAGACGAGGGCCTGGACGATGACGACGCTTTGGGCGGCGACTTTGTCGAGCACCTGCGAGACCTTGCCAGCGAAGCGCCGGTGATCCGCCTGGTCACCAGCATCATTGGCCGGGTCATTGACCTGCGTGCCTCGGACATCCATTTAGAGCCGTTTGACGACGGCCTGCATGTGCGCTACCGGGTTGACGGCGTGATCCATGCCGGTGAGTTGGTGCCACCCAAGTTCAGCGCTGCGGTCAATTCGCGCGTCAAGCTGCTGGCCCACCTTGACATCGCCGAGCGCCGGCTGCCGCAAGACGGCCGGATCAGAACCCGGGTCAAGGGCCGCGAGCTCGACCTGCGGGTCTCCACCGTGCCCACCGTGCACGGCGAAAGCGTGGTGATGCGCGTGCTCGACCGCGCCAGCGTGCGCTTTAGCTTGGAGAGCATGGGTTTTTCCAGCGACACCTTGGCCCGCTTTAATGCCTTGCTGGCCAAGCCGCATGGCATTGTGCTTCGACAATATTCTCCGCTTCCACAATCGTCATCTTTGCATTCCTG
>JAYVXE010000455.1:0-10317 GCA_043785395.1 Burkholderiaceae bacterium
ATCACTTCGCGCGAGGTTGGCTCCAGATGCAGCGTTGCTGTGAGGAACCCAAAATAGAGTGTGATGCCGAGAAGGCCGAGACCAGCAACCAGCAAGCCCGTGACTGCACCTGCCTTGAACGCGAGATCAAGGCCGCCTGCGAGAGATTTGGTTGCCGCTTGCGCCACGCGCACATTGGCGCGCACCGAAACATTCATGCCAATAAAGCCGCAGGCCCCCGACAGCAGCGCCCCGACGACAAAACCAGCGGCTGTTTTGGTGTCTAAAAAAACCGCCAACAACAGCGTCAAAACCACGCCAACCATGGCGATGCTGCGGTACTGCCGGGCCAGGTAGGCGGCCGCGCCGGTTTGGATGGCGGCGGCTATTTCTTGCATCCGGGCATTGCCGGGGTCTTGCGCCAAAATCCAGCGCCGTGTCCAAAAACCATAGGCGACCGCCAGCAGGCCGCAGCCCAGTGCCAGTAACAGTGCGGGGTTGCTCGTCATAAGAGGGACTCCTGTGTTGTTTCGCTTGAAGGGGTGGCTGCGGCCCGTAACCCGCGCCGTAATCAGCGCCGCAGCCCGCGCCACCCCGCTGCGTTGCTTCCTCGTGCCGCTGGCTGCCATGGGCGGCGGCGCAAAAGACGATTGGCCAACGCCGTCAATATAAGCGAGTCGACCCAGGGCGCGCAGTACTTTCTCTGCGGCCAAGCCTGCCCGTAAAATCCCGACCAATCCCGCGTCCCGCGTGGGCAGGCTCCGGCCCTTCCTCAACCCTAGACCACACCACCATGTCCTTCGATAAAGTCTCTCCTGGCAACAAAACACCTGAAGAATTCAACGTCGTCATCGAAATCCCGATGAACTCCGACCCGATCAAATACGAGGTGGACAAAGAAACCGGCGCTATTTTTGTCGACCGCTTCATGACCACCGCCATGCACTACCCGAGCAACTACGGCTACGTGCCGCAGACCCTCAGCGGCGACGGTGACCCGGTCGATGTGCTGGTCATCACGCCCTACCCGCTGCACCCCGGCGTCGTCGTCACCTGCCGCGCCATTGGCATTTTGATGATGGAAGACGAGGCCGGTGTTGACGGCAAAGTGCTGGCCGTGCCAATCCACAAAGTGCTGCCGATCTACAGCCACTGGAAGAGCGTGGAAGACGTCAACCCGATGCGCCTGAAAGCCATCAGCCACTTCTTTGAGCACTACAAAGACTTGGAGCCCGGCAAATGGGTCAAGGTACTGGGCTGGGAAGGCCTGGACGCAGCGCACAAGGAAATTCTGGATGGCATCCAGGCCTACCAAAAAACACTTGCGTAAGTGGGCCAAGCTCCGCCTGAAAAAGAAGTCCGCACGGGTTCAGCTTCAAGCCGGTGCGGACGGCTCCTGCACAGGACGCCCGCCAACATGCTGGAGCGAGCGGGTTTACCGATTTTGGTGAGCCGACGCGCCAAAGCCCGGCAGGCTCCTGGCGTCTTCATTCTTGCCGGGCCGCCGCGCAATGCCTGCGCAGCGGATCAGGCCAACTTTTTTTTCCATAAAGAAATCAAGCGACGTTCTACCCATTGATGGTGGAGCGAGCCCAGTAACAAGGTCAACGCCAAGGCAAGCACCGCCCAGGCAGCGTCAGGCAATGGGATAAGCGCATCCCATTTTTTGAACAAAACGCTGACGGCGCTATATACCAAAATGTGGCCAAGGTAGATGCTGTACGAGGCATTGCCGAGATTTTCTAAAAACTTCCAGCAAGTTAACCCCCTTCTCTCGCATGCCATGGCGCAAGCCACCAGGCAAAGCGAAAAGCCGCCAACAAGAAAAACCCGCTCATTCACATAGAAAAATCCCGCCATTCCGGCGTGAGGCAAGGGTTGGCTGGTTTGGTAAAGATAGGCGCAAACAAAAAACACAACAACCCCAGTGAGCCAAAGACTTAAAAACCCTCTTGGCTGGCGTTGCTCCCAGTGAAAAAACAAAAATCCAGCAATGAATTCAAGCACCAAGGGAGAAAAGTAAAATGGTATCCATAGATTGGTTTTTGCCTGAGATTCGTTGGCGGGAAGGTAAAATCCATTGTAATAAAGCACAATATTCAGGAGCACGATGGCCGCGCCCAAAGTGCCCAAAATGGCCATGGCGCTGCGTTTGCTGAAAAATATGAGCAGGGCGGCGATGGCGTAGAAATAAAGCTCAAAACTGAGGGTCCACGTGATCGGCAGCAAATAGCGGGTTAAATCTTGTGGCCATAGGAAAAATGACCCCCAAAGATCGATGTGAGGGCGCAAGCGCCCAAAATACCAAGCGCCAGCCAAGTAAACCACAAAAAAAGGCCACCAACCAATGTAGATTCGACCCCATCGCTGCAACAGAAACTTCACGGCAACGCGCCAATGCGGGGCTGAATTTTCTATTGTCCGGGCCATGATCAAGCCACTGATGACGAAAAATATATCAACCCCAGCAAAGCCCATTGTCAGCAAAAAATCCGGAAGGAAATTGATTGAAAAGGGAGTGACAGGCGGCGTGATATGGTAAATCGCAACCCACAGGGCTGCAAAAAAACGCAGGGCTTGTATGTTTTTAAGCATTAAACATTCAGCAGCTTTGGGTCGGTATAGAAATGCATGGCAAGGGTCGAGGTTGTGGGGGCGGCCTTGAGTGCTGGCACTATAGCCTTTGCACCGAGACGGTATTCCACCCCGGAATGGCTTTCGCGCCCTGCGGCACGCGGGCCTGGCCAGCCGCAGTCGGCTGACAAGGCCAAACACCTCGCCAAGAAACGGGAGTGCAACCGGGTTGCGGTGCAGGCACAGGACATACCGGCGGAGATGCTGGAGCCTTCTGAGGCATAAAAAAGGCCAAAAAATTCATTAATATTGCATGTAACGCAATATAGCTATGCGTTATATGCTATACATTTTAATAAATTCCCCATCAGTGCCCAGGTGCCAGCCTGTCAAGCCCCCATAAAGCCAGCACCACCAACACCGCTGCCGCAGGCCCCGCCAGCGGATGCACGATAAAGCCCAGCATGGGGGCCACCAGCATCAGGTGGCGCAGGCCCCAGCCGTAAAGCAGGCCCGCACGGCGCACATACATCGCGCCCGATGCGGCCCATAACCCGCGCTGCACTGAGCCCACGGGCATGGACACGATGAAGCCCGCGTGGTTGTAGTAACGCACTGCCATCACCGAATACACCAGCGATGCAAACAGGGTGGCCATCAGCAGCAGCTCCATGGCCAGCCGGGGCGTGGCGTGCAAAAAGAGGCTGCCCGCCTCCAGCGGCGGAGGCAGCGATGGGGCCACCAGCGAGGCCGCCCCTATCAGCCCGATGGCGGCGGTGGAGGCGATCAAGGTGGCCGACATCAGTGCGTTGCGCAGGGTCTGCACCGCCAGAATTTCAGAGCCCGGCGCGCAGGAGATGGCGGTGAACCATTGCGCACGCAAGTTGGCACGGGCGGTGCGCGCCACCCGACCAGGGCGTTGGTGCTGTGTCCACCACAGCACCAACCCATACAGCAGGGGAATGGCCACGGTGATCAGCGCGGCCCACCAAGTGATGGACATGTTCATGGGCCTCACGGCGCGCGGTTGGTGGCCCGCCCACGCCCAAACCCTTCCAACAACAACATGCCCACCAGCATGGCCAGCACAAAAGCAAAGGCCTGCGGCACCCCCATGCCCAGTGCCACCAGCCCCGGCCCCGGGCAAAACCCGGCCACACCCCAGCCCACGCCAAACAGCAGGCTGCCCAGCACCAACCGCCGGTCGAGGCGGGTGGCGGTGGGCAACTGCATGGGTGCTCCCAGCACCGATACGCGCCGCCCGCGCGCCCAAAAGAACGCGGGTGCCGCCACCGTGATGGCCCCTGCCATCACCAGCGCCAGCGACGGATCCCACGGCCCGGCCAGGTCCAAAAAACCCAGCACCTTGGCCGGGTTGGCCATGCCGGACACCAACAGCCCCAGCCCAAAGACCAGGCCGGTGAAAAAAGAGAGGGCAACAAAATGCACAGTGGGCTCCTTAGAACAGGTGGCGCACGGCGGACGCCGTGGCAAACCCCGCTGCCATAAAACACGCTGTGGCCACCAGTGAGCGCGGTGACAGCCGCGCTATGCCGCACACCCCGTGCCCGCTGGTGCAGCCCGCGCCGTACCGTGTGCCCACACCTACCAGCAGCCCAGCCAGCACCAGCGCGCCATACGACGCATCCACCTGCACCACAGGCCAGGCGGCAAAAGCCAGGTACGCCAGCGGTGCCACCAGCAAGCCGAGCACAAAGGCAAGGCGCCAGCCAGCATCGCCCGGGGCCAGCGACGCAGGCCGCAGCAACCCGCCCATCACTCCGCTGATGCCCGCGATGCGGCCATTGAGCAGGATAAACATGCCCGCTGCCGCACCAATCAGTGCACCACCCAGCAGCGCGGACCAGGGGGTGAAGTTGTTCCAGTCGATCGTCATGGGTTTGCTCCTGCATCGGGCTGGGGGCAGTACAGGCGGTACAACAAACCCAGGATTTCCAGCGCCTCGGCGTTGGCCACGCTGTAGTAGATATTCTTGCCGTCGCGGCGTGTGGCCACAAGGCCCTGGTTGCGCAAGACACCGAGCTGCTGCGACAGCGTCGGCTGGCGGATCCCCAGCTGTGCCTCCAGTTCACTGACGCAGCGTTCGCCCTGCGAGAGCTGGCACAGCAGCAGCAAGCGGTCTTCGTTGGCCAGCAGCTTCAACACCCCCACCGCCTGCGCAGCGGCACCGCGCAGCAGGTCGGGGTCAATCACGGAATGGGTAGCAGACATGGGGTGAAAGAAGATTCGATTGACAACAGTTTATCAAATAATATAATTTGAATCAATAAAGTGAAATCCGTATCCCTGATCCTGACAAAGGCTTTGCGATGACCGTACAGGCATTTTTCGACCCCCACACCTGGACCGTGACCTACGTGCTGGCCGACCCGGCCACGGGCCGCTGCGCCGTCCTTGACCCGGTGCTGGACTACGACGCCAAGTCCGGGCGCACCAGCACCCGTTCTGCCGATCAGGTACGGGACTATGTCCAGAAAAACGGCCTGGTGGTGGACTGGATTTTGGAGACCCATGCCCACGCCGACCACCTGTCGGGGGCCGCGTATTTGAAGTCAAAGCTGGGTGGGCGCATTGCGATGGGTGAAAAAATCCGCGCAGTGCAGGCCACATTCAAAACCATCTTCAACCTGGACGCCAGTTTTGTGCCCGACGGCAGCCAGTTCGACCACTTGTTCCAGGACGGCGAGGTCTTTCAGATTGGCCAGCTTGTGGTCACCGCGCTGTTGGTGCCAGGCCACACACCGGCCGACATGGCCTACCGGGTTGGCGACACCGTGTTTGTGGGCGACACCTTGTTCATGCCCGATGTGGGTACGGCGCGGGCCGACTTCCCCGGGGGCAACGCCCACACGCTGTACCAGTCGATCCAGCGCCTGCTAGCCTTGCCGCCCGCCACCCAGATGTACGTTTGCCACGACTACCCACCCGACCACCGTGCGCCCGCATGGCTGACCACCGTGGCCGCACAAAAGACACACAACATCCATGTGAGGGACGGCACCACGGAAGACGCGTTTGTCGCCATGCGCACGGCACGCGATGCCACGCTGGAGATGCCCGCACTGATCATCCCGTCAATCCAGGTCAACCTGCGTGCAGGCCAGTTGCCAGCGCCAGAAGACAACGGCCAGACCTACCTCAAGATTCCGTTGAATGTGCTGGGCTGAGCCCGCACCGGACAAGCCTTTTTTCACAAACTGGAGATCACTATCAGGACTTACGCAAAACTGTCTTGGCTAGGCATTTTCCCGCAGACAGTACTCCCAGTACGGCAAGAAAAAAAAAGACGCCAGGGCGGTTTTTCGTAAGTCCTGCTATTAATAAATTTTTAAGCATTTAAAAAAGTTTTAATAACTTTTATAAATTTTGAAAAAATATAATTTATTTTATAATTACACCACAATAAATTTATACATATTCAACATAAAGTCATTGCCATTTTTCTTGTCTCATGCAGAGAATTCAGAACTACTTCGAATCGTCAAGTACAGGGAAAATTGGCGAATCAGGGAGCGAGCTGAAACAATTTTATTTCTTGCTAAAGGAATAAAATGCTCAGAGGTTGCCCATGAAATGGGATTAAGCAGAGCAACGGCTGAGACCACACGAAGAGCCTGGATCAACGATAAATTTGACTCCCTTCCAGATCTTCCTCGCCCTGGGGCTCCACGAAAAATAAAAAAGAGGAAATTACAAGAATTTTAGCACTCGCAAATGAGGCGCCAATGTCGGCCTCTGACCTGCTGAAATTACACCTTGAAAATAATGGAAAAGAAATTCATATTGCAAAAATTCATGCTCTTTTGAAGAGGGAAGGACTC
Source organism: Burkholderiaceae bacterium (assembly GCA_043785395.1). Classification (GTDB taxonomy): domain Bacteria; phylum Pseudomonadota; class Gammaproteobacteria; order Burkholderiales; family Burkholderiaceae_C; genus JAGOEY01. The sequence continues at coordinate 6,396 of JAYVXE010000455.1, forward strand.
ACTTGGAAGAGGACGCGCCACTCGCCCCATCAGCGTGATGACAGGTGCCACCACCACAAACTCCACCATCGCGCTGCCCCGCTGGCGCTGCACGCTGGGCGCAGTGCCTGGGCACTGGCGGCACAGGAGGCGTGCAGTGACGCGCTCCATGCACAGCAGGAAGAGCCGGTACAGGACTTGGCGGTGGCGCGGTGGACGGGTCTTGGGCATGTATTTTATAAACAATAGGGCTATACCGCATACTCACAAACGGTTTATAGCTATCTTTTTAGATGGATTGACGGGCACTAAGCGACCGCCTGCGGCGCTCCCCCCCTCAAGGGGGCGCACCCAGTGGCCTGGCACAGCAGATCCACGGCTGCCCTGGAAGCGGCGCGCTCGTCTTTCTGTGCAGTTTCATCGCTCGGTGGTGCTTGCCCAGTGCATGACAGTTAGCCTATGCAGCCCCACACTCAATCCAGGTACACCTGCTGCGGCAGGCGCAGGCGCAGGCCCAAGGCTTGGCCCAAGGCCAAAAACTCTTCGGCATACACGGCTTGCACCAGCACGGCGTGCCAAGCGTCGTCGTCACCGTCCAAATCCAACAAGCGGTAGCCTCGCGGCGTGACCCAGGCCTCTAGCGCCAGCAGCGTTGCCGTGCAGCGCGCAGGGCCTTGGGGTGGGTCGTCGGGCGCATCAAACGGCCCCAGGCCGCGTGCGTCGGCCAGGTCGCTGGCTTGGCTGGCCAGGCTGGCGTCGTCTTTGATGTCGGCATGGATGGCATGCCCAGCTTCGTCCAGGGCGATGATCAACGCGTCAAAATCCCTCACTTTGCGCGGCTTGCCCGTAGTCTCCAGCACCGACAAAACCGCGTCCTCATAGCCGTCGCAGGCCAGCTCAACCCAGCGGGCAAAGTTCTTGCGCTTGGAGACCGCCAGGTCTACCCGCTTGGGCGGCATCGGCGGCGGCAGTGCAACGCCCGCGCCCACGCCCTCGGCGCGCCAGGCGTCGCGCGTATGGCGAATATGCTGGCGGTAATGCGCGACCAGGTCACGCGGGTAATGCGGATGGTCACAAAAACTACTGTCGTCAATGTCGTAGGCGCAAACGGCCAGGGCGACTTCGAACGCAAAGTCGCAGAAGAGAATATCGGTCTCCTCGCGTTTGGGCTTCCAACCCAAGGGGCGCATCAACCGGTGCCAATTCCCCATGTGCGCGGCCATGGCCGCAGGCCGCTCTTCGGGTGGCCGCGCCAAGGCATCGAGCAAGGGCGTCATCCACCATTCACGGCGCGTGCTTACCTTGTAGCTGGCCGAGCATTGGTAGTCGGGGATGAAGGATTTGAACAAAACATCGACCAAGCGGCAGGGGAGCATGACAATGAACCAAACCCGGTAGCTGTTCAAGCGCTCGGGCGAGGGATCCATGCAGGCCAAAAAGGCGAGGAAACAAAAAACCTCACGGGAGGAATATTCGTCTACTCCCAAAGACGCGGAAGATTTTCCTGGCCCCTTATGGTGTTCAAGGATGAATTTTTCTGATATTTTATAATCAGGCCATCCGTCTTCATTGAAATAATTGAAAATATCCGACAAAGGATCGCCTCTGCCGTAGCGGTGCAGCATGTAACTTACAATCTCCCCAAGCGTGCTGAAATTATACTTCAAAAGTACCTCAATGGAATAGCTCTTACTCTCGAACTTCTCTCTTGCAGTCAAGATATAGTCCATTTTCTCATTGTAATAACTAAAACACCCATCCGGATCACGCATTTTCATAACTAAACCTCCATTGATTACGGCTTCCATGTTGTACCCATAACTCGCGCTTCTTTCCCCAAGGTACCAGGCTTCCCATTATTCCCATTCTTATCACCACCCCTCACCTCATGGTAAGACGTTCCATTGGCATCCGTTTGCACATAAACCCGTTTGGTCGATCCACTCTTCAGGCCGCCCATAATAGCGTCTTTTTCAGTCGAACTGATTTCGCCTTTCCTGACCATATTTTCAAGGTGGTTATCAATCCAAGCATCACTCAGCTGCCGCCCATTTTTTTTCGTTCCTGTCAGCTTCTCCACCGTATTGTCCGGCACCCCATTCTTCTCCCCTCCAGTCGCCTTGGACTCCACAATCACATATTTTCCATCTTTCTTGAAAATACCATCCAACCCTGTTTGTCCGTTCCAGCTTTTGAAAGCCTCGTCCGGTGATTTTAGTTTGGGGTCCAGATTTTTGGTACCTCCCACAGGCTGGTAACCCGCCTTGGTCAAGTCCTCAAACATAACCACCTCACCCCGAAAACCTTTTTCCTTGGACGTCAAATCCTTCCACGGCTTGCTGTGCAGCGTGATATCGCACTTCGCGTTATGCGCCCAAACCCCGCCATGGCCTACAAAATAACTCTCCGTCTTGGCGACGCTGAAGTTGTACACCATCAGCGGCTGGGCCACCGCCGTATTGCCCAGCACCAGCGTATCGCCTCTAGCGCCCGCCAGCACATCGTCTTCCACAACATCTTGGGCCAGCACCCAGCCCTTGCCCTGCACCCACAGCGGATGCTCGTCGGTCAGCTGCAAACTCTCCGACTCGGTGCGCAGCACGCGGTAAGACGGCGCCGTGCGCTCAAAGACCTGCCAAACCCGCTGCGGCGCGTCCACAAACAGCCGCTCATGGCGCGACTGCACCTGCTGCTCTTCAACGATCTGCTCAATCGGCAGCAACCCCTGCGCTGTCAGTACCAGCGTTCCTGCCGCAAAACTGGCGCAGCCCAAATCCCGCTTGGTGGCCTGGACAGCATCGGCCAGCTTGCCACTGTATTTGGTCAGTTTGGTCGCCAGCTTGAGAAACAATGCCGGATTGACATTCTCCCCAATCACCCGGCCCAAATCGTAAGCACCACATTGCGTTGCGCGCGTGATGGTATCTACAACCTCCTGGCCCAATAACTCGGCCAGCATTTTTACCGTGCCCTTCGGGTCTTTGAAGAAGGCTTTGCCCAACTGAATCAAACCACGGACAACATCACCGGTATTGGTGATCAGATTGACCAAATCGCTAACCTGGTCCTTCAGCCCCGCCATCAAGCCTTTGACAAATTCATAGCCATACACCACTCCGCCCTTGACGCCACTCCAAAGGTCGCCCCAAAAACCTTGGTCGCCGTCTTGGGCTCCTTTGTTGTCCTCGCTTGCCGGAGGACTCTTGCAAACATCTTCCAAAAATTGGCAGTTGTTTTGCCGCCCATGGTCTAGCCGCGCTTGCTTGCTGGCAAAGCACACTGCTGGCGGTGCGCAGATTTTCAGCACAATGCCTGGGCTTTTCGGCGCTGACGAAGACGCAGGCGGCAGCACCGAGGGGGTCTGGGCTTGCACAGCAAACGCAGGCAGGACACCCCACACCAGCACCAGCCAAAACAGCAGCACGCCGCCCAGGCTGCGCTGCATGCGACGGTTTAAAAACATCCAGAACCTCCTGCACCACCACCGTCAACGCTACCTCCGCCACTGCCACCAGAACCACCGCCAACCCAGCTCCCGCCCCCACCCTCCACGCCACCGCTGATGCAGCCGGTGGCCATGCAGTTTTTCGGCGGCTCCTCTGGGGCGGGGATGGCGCCGGGGTCTTGCGGCTGGCCTTGGTTGCCCAGTCCGGGCAGGGAGATGTTGTTGTCCTCGACCGCGTCGCTTTGCATGGCCAGCGTCACGTGGCTTACCACCGGAATCCGCCTTGCGGCCACCATTTGGCTGTAAGCAACATCACCCCCAGGGTCGCGCCAGCTCAAAAACTGGCCGTAGAGCCTACCGATCAACGGCACGGATGGCTCGAACCCGTGCGTGATCCGCAGCTTGAGCAGGTTGGCGTCTTGCAGCGTCTGCCCCGAGTTCGCGCTGACCTGGGTCAGCTCCGGGCGCACCGCCTGGTGCGCGTTGGGGATGGCGCGG
>JAYVXE010000456.1:0-3167 GCA_043785395.1 Burkholderiaceae bacterium
CCTATGCAGGAGGCCGGCAGCATGGCGGCGGCGGACGCGGCGGCGCGTGGTTACCGCATGGGCTTGACACGGACCAGGCCTACCCTGGCGACGTGGCGGTGCGACAGCGCGCTACCGCTGGGCGCTTGCCGTTCGCAGATGCGGGCTCCATGCCGCAGCACACGCCCTCTACTGCTTTGGTACATGCGCTGGCCGTACGCTGGGCTGCTGCGGTCGACCATGGGCCAGCTGTGCTGCTGCTGCCAGAGGACTACAGCCCGGACGGTTTGCTGCATCTGTCACGGCAGGTGCGGCAAAGCGCCAATGCGCTCAAACAACAAGCCACCACCGACAGCGAGAAGGCAACGATCGAGGTGGTCGCCCTGATGTTCCAAAGCATCCTGAGCGAAGAGCGCATTGCGCCCCAGGTGCGGGTCTGGTTTTCGCGCCTGCAAGTGCCCGTGTTGCGCGTGGCCTTGGCCGAGCCCTCGTTTTTGGAGACGTCCGAACACCCGGCGCGGCGCCTGATCGACCGCATCGGCGGCTGTGTGCTGGGCTTTGATGCCAGTGCGATTTCTGGCACGGCGCTGGAGGCCGAAATCCGGCGGGTGGTGCAGGTGGTGGAGCAGTTCCCGGAGACCGGGCAGCGGGTGTTCCAGTTGATGCTCGATGAATTCGAGGCCTTTTTGGCCCAGTTCCTGACAGCCCGCCCAGCGGTTGCGCGCACGGCCAGTGTGGCGCAGCAGATTGAGCAAAAAGAAACCCTGTTGATCCAGTACAGCATTGAGCTGCGCGAGCTGCTGAGTGATTTGCCGGTACGCGAGGAAATTCGGCTGTTTTTGTTCAAAATTTGGGCCGAGGTGCTGGCCGTGGCCAGCTTGCGTGAGGGGGCCGACCATCCGGTGACCTTGGCGCTCAAGACAACAGCCTCGGAGCTGGTGTGGGCTGCGAGTGCCAAGCCGCTACGGGCCGATCGCACCAAGGTGATTCAGGGCTTGCCGGCCTTGTTGCAACAGCTGCGCCAGGGCTTTAGCCTGTTGGGCTTGGGCAAGTCGGCGCAAGACACGCACATCAAAATCATCGGTGAAATCTTGGCTGCGGCCTTTCAGTCGCAGACGGCTGCGCTTGACCCGGCCCGGATTGAGGCCATGGCCGAGCGTTTGGCCAGCCTGGAGGAGTTGGTGCTGGACGAGAACACCAAAGATCTTTTGTTGGACCCTGGCAGTATTGAGCTGGTGCTCGGCATGGACGCCGCATCGCTCAGCATTTTGAGCGATGGGCCGGCCCAGGCCAGCGCGTCTCAGCTGGCCAAGGTTCAGCAGTTGCAAACGGGTGCGTGGTTTACGCTCAGGCACCACGGACAGTCCAAGCAAGTACAGTTTGCTTGGCGCAGCGAGCGCTGCCAGTTGTTCCTGTTGGCGACCCTGACAGGCGAGAGCTACCTGGTGCAGCGCCGCCGTTTGGCGGCCTGTTTGGCGTCGGGGCTGTTGGTGCCGCACGAAGACGTGGCCCTGACCGCACGCGCCACGCGCCAGGCCAGGGCCCAGCTCGATGCCGACTCAGTGGAGTTGCTGGGCTGAATTGCTGGGCTGAGTTGGCGGGCGGATTTTTACCAGGGCTGACGCAAAACCGCCCTGGCGTCGTTTTTTTTTGACCAGCCGTACCAGATGTACTGTCTGCGGAAAAATGCCTGGCCAGGACAAATTTGCGTAAGTGTCCTGTTTACGTAGGTCGAGATTACTTGCTAATGCTATGAAAATCATTGTTTTAGGGGCCGGCATCATCGGCATCAGCAGCGCCTGGCACTTGCTGGAGCGCGGCCACCAAGTCACCGTGGTTGAGCGCCAAAGTGGTGCGGCACTGGAGACCAGCTTTGCCAATGCCGGGCAGATTTCAGTCAGCTACTGCGAGCCCTGGGCGAACCGTGCGGCCCCGCTGAAGGCGCTCAAGTGGATGTTGGACAAAGAAGCGCCGCTGTTGTTCCGTCCCCAGGCCGACTGGCAGCAGTGGCGTTGGGGCTTGCAATTCTTGGCGCAGTGCAATGACGCTGCATTCGAGCGCAATGTGCAGCAAATCGTCGCACTCGGGGCCTACAGCCATGCTGCGTTGAAAGACCTGGTGCAGGCGACCAAGATTGAATTCAACCGGCTTGAGCGCGGTATTGCACATTTTTACAGCGACCAAAAATCTTTCGATGAAGCCGCCCAAGCGGTGGCGGTGATGCGCAAATACGGCGTGCAGCGGCGGCTGGTGAGCCGTGCCGAGTTGCTGGAGATTGAGCCCGCCTTCACGCCCTATGCCGCCCACATCACCGGCGCAACCTATACCCACAGCGACGAAAGCGGCGACGCTCGGGTCTTCACCCAGGCGCTGGCGGCACGCTGCGCTGAACGCGGTGCCGAGCTGCTCTATGGCCACGAGGTGTTGCGCCTGAACCAGGCCGGCGGCGCTGTCGACTCGGTCACGGTACGGGGCCGCGCAGAGGGCGTAGGGGGTGTAGAAGGTGGCCGCAGCCTGCAAGAAAAATTATTGCAGGCCGACGCCGTGGTCGTTGCCTGCGGCTCTTACAGCACGCCCCTGCTGCGCAGTGTTGGCGTTGATGTGCCGATCTACCCTGGCAAAGGCTATAGCGCCAGCTTCCCCTTGCTGCGCCCGAACGAGGCGCCCTGGGTCTCGGCGATTGACGATGGCCGAAAAATCGCCATGAGCCGACTGGGCGACAGCTTGCGGGTGGCGGGAACGATCGAGCTGGGGGGCTTTGATCTGTCGCTGGACAGCCCGGTGGCGCGTGCGCGCTGCCAGATGCTGTCGCGCCGGATTGAGGAAATCCTGCCCGGCGTGTGCGACACGCGCACGCCCGAAGAAGGCGGCCAGCCCCAATACTGGTGCGGCCTGCGCCCGGCCACGCCGACCAATATCCCCCTCATTGGGCGCACCCGCTTGGGCAAACTCTGGATCAACGCCGGCCACGGCACGCTCGGCTGGACCCACGGAGCGGGCTCGGGCAAGGCGCTGGCGGCGCTGATCGATGGTGAGGTGCCCGCGCTTGATGGGGGTTTTGGTTTTTACGGCTTTGGCCGGGAACTTAGACCACCCCCGTAGCGCCTGCGGCGCTCCCCCCTCAAGGGGGCGCACCCGGTGGCCTGGCAGAGCCAGATCCACGGGTGCACTGGGGGCGGCGCGCTCGT
>JAYVXE010000457.1:0-3152 GCA_043785395.1 Burkholderiaceae bacterium
CAGGCGGCACCTCGGTCACAAAACAGGTAGGAATGGTGTGGGCTGCCAGCTTGGGTTTGCGTGGCAAGGCGCGCAACTGAGCCTCGTCCAATGCTGCAAACAGCTCGTCGCGGGTGGCCGGGGCACGCCGAGAAGAGCGGTGCGGCGCAGCATCGTTCACCACGGTGTCCAACGTTTCTTCATCTGCCGCATCAAACAAATTGTGCGTACTACCCAGCGCAATGGGGTGCACGGGCGCAGCCTCCACACTGGGCGATGTGGGCACGGGTGGCCGCACCACACCCTGCGGGTCGCGGGTGGGTAGCAGCCCCAGGTCGAACACCACCGGCACCTGGTTGGTGGGTTTATTGGTAATACACACACCGCCATGCGCCGTGGGCCGGGCGACCAGCGCACCTACCTGACCACCCAGCTGCGACTGCACACCTTGGATAGCCTTGGCCGCATCGGCGAAGCCCGCCTGCGCCTCCAGATTAGCCAAAAACACATAGGCCGTGTCCAGCTCTGGTGGCACGCTGGGGGCAAACGGAAAAGCCTGCTGCAACTCAGGCGGCACGCGCATCACCCGGCCAATGAACTGGGTGGCAAAGTCCGGGTCGTTCACATGTTTGGTGGAGGCCAGCACAAAGGCCCGAGGCGCATCAAACCCCGTGCCTGCCGACTGCTTAAACACCAGCACCTGTTTTGTGGTGTCGTTGGCAATGGCAGCCATCATGACCGGGTTGGGCTCGTCGGCGCTATGGATGCCAATGGCGTGCGGCGCAATCTTCAGCTCCTGCATCAAAAACGCCTGCACCTCGGCAATCGCCTCTGGCCCGTTGCCCACCTGCACCAGTAGCAGCGGCACGGTGGCCAGGCCGTGGCTTTGCAGCGTGCGGGCAATGTACTGGTTACGCCGCCAGGCCCGGCGCAGCACCGTCAGCTTCAAATCGGTCACGCTCTGCATGGACTGGCGCAAGTCGTACACCACCGACTCCAGCCACTGCTTATTCAGCCTTGCTGCCACCACCTCGTCCCGACTCACGCTGAAGGTTTCACAGCCGCTATAGCCCGCCGCGTCCATAAAGGCCGCCAGCGCCGCGTCGCGTGGGGTGGCACTGGCCATCAGCAGGTAGTCGGCCTGTAGCCAGTGCACGAACTTGCCGAACTCGGTGGTGCTCTTCAGGGCAATGTGCGCCTCGTCCACCACGATGCCGATGTGCAGGCCCGCTGCGCGGGCCAGCGCCACATAGGCAGCCAGGCTGCGGGTGTCGTCGTCTTGTTTGTCGGCGTACCCCGCAGCTCGGCCCTTGGCACTGGCGACGCCCTGCGCGGTAGACACCAACACCAGCCCTGGCGCGGGCTTCTCGTTCAGCGCCCGGCCCAGCTCCAGCGCCGCCAGGCCAACGCCTTCGCTGTCCAGCGAGTCGATGGTTTGCGCCACCAGGTTCACGAATGGCACAAACCACAGCCACAGCGTGGGCTGCTGGGCGCTCACCTGCTGCAACACCCGGGTCAACATGAACGTCTTGCCCGAACCCGTGGGGCTGCGCAGCAGGCAAGGCGGGCGCGGCTGGCCTTGCAGTGCCCGGCAGATGCTGGTGATGATCTCGGCCTGGAACGCCTTGGGGCTGCGCGTGTTGCCTTGCGGGGCGGTGATGGACAAGGGGGCGTTCATGCGGCGCTTTCAGGTGAATTATTCAAGTCTTTTAGGCCTCTAGAGCTTGTTAGGCCTGCGGTGTCAGCTATTAAATGTGTAGCAACTGACGTTCTACGCTTGCGCCGGGGCGTGCCCTGCCCCTGGCGCAGGGCTTGGTGCAGCGACTGGCTGTCCACCGTTTTCTGTGTGCCCGCCCATGCCTGCTCCAAATGCAGGCGCACCGTGTCGGGCCGGGTGGAGAACACGCGCAAATGGCCGTATCCCGCGTGCGGCGAAAGGGGCAAGGCCGCCAGTGCATCCAGCGCGGCCTCGGTCAGGTGGTGGACCAGTACGGTCAAAGACCCATCAGCAGTGCCTTGCAGCAGAACTTGGATACCCGTTTGTGCATCGGGTGAAGTGGGCACGGGCCGTGCCACATGGCCGAGGCGCAGCGTCAGCAGTTGAAAAGCCTGCGCGCTGTCGGCTTCGAACGGCGCATCACCGGGGGCGATTTTGTCGAGCTGCAGGTAGGCAAAGCTGTTGGATGCCAGCGCCGGGTCGGACGCAATCACCTTCGCGATGCGGGCGGCGCACACGTCGCGGCACAGGTTTTTGGCGGGCTCTTTGTCGGTGGCCTCGGTGCTGCTGCACAGGATGAAATTGCGCTTGCCGCCGTCTTGCGCATTCAGCGCCAGCACCGCGTGGCCGGTGGTGCCGCTGCCGGCGAAGAAGTCCAACACCGTGTCGCCGGGGCGGGTGGCTTGCCTCAATAAATCTTCCATCAAGGTTGGCGGCTTCGGGTACTGAAAAACCTTAGAGCCAAACAGCTGTTGAATCGCCTCCGTTCCCTCTCCAGCTTGTGGTGCGCGAATATGCACCGCATCCTCGTCATCAAATTCCTCACTTGCCCTTGGTATCCAAGAGCTGACCGGATTTACATGGCTATTGAGTTCCGCCCAATGTTTTTTAAACCCAGGTCTTCCAAAGCCGATTGGTTTTCCAACCCAAAACTCTAAATCTGGCGTGTCTTGGGAAAGAAGAGGCTTCTTCCTCTTCGGTGTACATGGAATATCGCCGAACTTGATTGCTTCTTTTAAGGCTTCCAACGTGTCCCACTGCTCGACACGTTCTTCTATGGGGAAAAGAATTTTTTCTTGCGCAATCCAACCCTCCATGGACCCAGAACGGATTCGGTCTAAGTTTTTTATCCTTGACTCTGAGGCATACGCCCAAATCCGATCTGGATCACATGGATACCAGATACCGGAGATGGGATTCTGCAAAGGGTAAAAAAAGCCGGGTCGCTCGAAACGATCTGCGTTGACGGTCAGCGGGTCTGTGTTCCAAGGGCCACGTGGGTCGTGGTCGGGATTTTTGTACTTTTTGGTAGATTTTGCTGCCCCGTTAAAGGCAAATTTTGGTCCCGCGTAGATCAGAATGTGTTCATGTACTTCGCTGAAATTTGTGTCAGTTCGGCTTGTGGAGTCCTTGGTGCGCCACACCATGCTCCCCACCCGCCGCCCCGGAAACACCT
>JAYVXE010000458.1:0-3136 GCA_043785395.1 Burkholderiaceae bacterium
GGCTGCAATGGTGCCGCAGCGGTCCATTTTTTACCGCCTTCTTGACCCATAGCGGGGCTATGGGTCTGCAAAGTCGGCAAAAACTGTCCTCGCTGGGGCGCCATTTCGCTTCGATGCCGATAGCCCGACAGGCTCCTAGCGCCAGCAAAACCGGCCACACCGATTGGGTCGTCGGACTGATGCGGCAGTTGGGGCCGCTGCGCCACGTCCAACGCCGTCGCAAACAACACCCCAACCGCCACAAAGCTCAACCAAAAACCGGCTTGCAGCAGCGCCCACGGGTCCAGCAGCACCACCACCGCGCAGGCCAACAACCAGACCCAGGGCCAGGGCCAGCGGCGTCCGCCCAGGCGCAGCAAGGCAACGCTGGCCAGCATCAGCACCGTGCGCTGCGACGGCACGCCCCAGCCGCTGAAGACGGCATAGCCACTGGCCAGCAGCACGCCGCCCACCAGAGCCGCATCCGCCGCCGCGACCCGCAAGCACAGCCAGCCCGAGCGTCGCCACAGCCAGCCGATGAACAGCGCAGCGAGCCAGGCAAACATGGTGATGTGCAGGCCCGAAATACTCACCAAATGGGCCACGCCGGTGGTCCGAAAAATATCCCAATCGCTGCGCTCGATCGCACGCTGGTCGCCCACCACCAACGCCGCCACCAAACCGGCAGCACGCGCGGAGCTGGCCCGGGCCGCTGCATCCATCTGGCCAGGGCCGGCAAGGTGCACAAACACAGCATCGCGCACCCGTTGGCGGGCCTGCTCAACCGGGTAAGACCAAGTTTGCGCCAGCCGCACCGGCGCTGGGCTGTCCGCACTGGTGCGCACATAGCCAGTGGCCTGCACGCCCTGCTCCCAAAGCCAGAGTTCATAGTCAAAGCCGTGCGGGTTGCGCAGGCCATTCGGTGCCTTAAGCCGCACGGGCAGGCGCCAGCGCTCACCGGCGCGTGGTGTGCGCGGCGCGTGCGACATGTGCGGCGCGTGCAACATGCGCGACATGTGCGTGGGCTCACCAGCAGCAGCCTCTGCCTCCTCCGCCCACCTACCGTCGTACCAGCCCAGATCAATCAGCGCCGGCAAGCGCACGGGCGCACCGACCGACTGCGCCGACGGTATCAACTGCGCCGACTCCACCGCCAGCCGCAGCCGCACACCACGCTCATTGCGCTGCGGCATGGCGCTGACCAGGCCCGTCACCAGCACATCGCGGCCCTCCAACGCCGCTGGCAACGCAGCAGCCACAAAGATGCTGGCGCGCCAACCGCACAAGCCAAACGCCGCCACAGCCAGCATCAGCCCCGCCATGCAAGGCTGCCACCGGCCCAGCGCAGCGGCCCGGCGTCGCAACTGCCATCCCACCAAGCCGACCAAGACCGACACAGCCACCAGCAGCAGTCCGCCATACACCCAGGCCGCCCACAAGCTCGGCTGCTGCAACTGCAAGGCCGAACCCAGCAGCACGCCTGGCAACGCAGCCAACAGCCAGCCGCTGCGCGGCACATCAAAGGCGGATGCGGGGGCAAAAGGTGCGACCATGCCGCGCATGCTACTGGCCCATGGGGAAGAGCGCCTAGAAAATGGAAAATTGCGCGTCGATGCAACAGGGCGGGGCTGGTTGGGCGGCTCGTTTCCGCCGTGCTGCGCCTGGATCACGCCGAGGCAGCGCCCACGTAGAATCTTCGGCTGTGGCGCACAGCGCCCGAAACCCTCGCCCACCCCAGGCTTGAAACCGCCCTCCCCCTCTAACTGTCATGCTGTCATGCACTGGGCAAGCACCCCGAACGATGAAACCACAGCACACGACGAGCGCGCCCCCAGTGCAGCCGTGGATCTGCTCTGCCAGGCCACCGGGTGCTCACCCTTGAGGGGGCGAGCGCCGCAGGCGCTTCGGGGGGTGGTTCACGTTAACGGACACCGCACCAGCACGATGAACACCGCCGCAAAAACCCGTTTAGCAGCCCTCGCCCAGCACGTGGCCGCAGGCGGCACGCCCGTGCCCTCGCCTTGCGTCGCGCTGTGCACCATGGATGCCGCCAGCGGCCACTGCCAAGGCTGCTGGCGCACGCTGGCTGAAATCGCCGCTTGGGGCCAGCAAGACGCCGCCGCACAGCGCCGGGTCTGGGCGCAAATTGCACTGCGCAACCAGGCTGGCACGCCCCGCTTGTCGGCACCAGCACCTACGCCATCGCCCTCGCCATGAAACACATCAACTTCTACCTCGACTTTCTCTCGCCCTACGCCTACTTGGCGTTCGAGCGCCTGCCCCAGGTGCTGAGTGGCCTGAGCTACCGCGTCAGCCATAAACCGGTGCTGCTGTCAGCGCTGCTGCAACGCCAGCGCGGGCCGGTAGAGATTGCACACCAGCGCGAATGGACCTACCGCCACGTGCTATGGCTGGCGCAGCAGCACGGCATCCGCTTGGAGCTGCCCGCCAGCCACCCGTTCAACCCCATCGCCTTGCTGCGCCTGGCACTCGCCTGCAACGCCCAAGGCCAGCCCAACCGCCATGCCACGGGCGCCGTGTTCCGCCATGTCTGGCACGGCGGGGCCGAAGCCAGCGATGGCCCACGCTTGCAGGCCTTGACGGCGCAATTGGCACCCGAGCGCGCCGCCGACAGCACTGAGGTCAAGGCACAGCTGCACGCGCACAGCGATGAAGCGCTGGCGCTTGGCGTATTTGGCGTGCCAAGCTTCGTGGTCGATGGCAAGCTTTTTTGGGGCCTGGACGCACTGCCCATGCTGCGCGCCTACCTGGCGGGCGAGGCCTGGTTTGACGGCCCGGCCTGGGACGCAGCAGACCGGGTGAAGTAATCCGGTTTGACAGCCTTGACAGGGACGGTGCGCAGCGGACTTTATTCTTGTCCGAGGTGCCGTGATGTCAGCAACATCCGGGAAAATGGCTCTCTTTTTGCCCCCCAATTATTCAGATAGATGCCCATGACCGAAGCTACTTCTTCCGCCCCCGCCTTGCCCGACCGCCTGTGCGTTGACCCGCGCAGCCCACACCATGTTGCCGCCGTTTTTGAGCACAACATTGGTATCCGCCTCAACAGCAAGGAGCGTTTTGATGTGGAGGAATACTGCGTCAGCGAAGGCTGGGTCAAAGTGCCAGCAGGCAAAGCGCTTGACCGCAAAGGCCA
>JAYVXE010000459.1:0-3135 GCA_043785395.1 Burkholderiaceae bacterium
CACCGCGTCCGCCGCGTCCACCAGCAGATCGAGATCATCCTCGGAATACGGGCCGTGGTTGGCGCGCGGCCCCAGGCCGATGGCCCCCAACTGCTCATTGCCAGCGCTGGCCGGGGCCAGCCAGGCGGCCGGCGCGGCCGGCCCCCGCCCGCCCGGGCGCAGCTCGTCAGCCGCCAGCGCCGGCAACTCTAACTGCTGCCCCACCGGCAGCGAGCGCACCGAGGCCAGCACGGCGAAGTGCTCGCCCTGCTTAACGGCCACAAACCCGCCATTGGCGCGCAGGATGAGCACCAGGCTGTTCAGCGCCGCTTGCAGGTTGGCCGGCAGCGTGTCCGGCCCGCCCACATCGCGCGCCAACTTGCGCAGTTGGTGGCGCAGGTCGCTCTCCTGCCGGTGTACCCAGCGGTCGAGCACTTCGCGCGCCAGGTCGTAGACCGAGTGGGTGGCCACCGCCAGCGCGGTCACCAGCGCAGTTTGAGCGGCGCTGAAGCCGGCCTGCTGCGTGGCGAAAGCAAAGAACGCCATGGTGGCCACAATCGCCAGCACCGACACCGGCACGTCTTGCAGGGTGGTGCGGCGCTCCACAAACGCCTGGTGCCGCGCCACCGCCAGCCCCAGCATCAGCAGGGCAGCGTACACCAACAGGTCCAGCCCCAGCCGCGGCACGCCGAAGCCGAGGAAATAGGCCAGCGCCCCATACGGCATGGCAAACGCCCCAAACAAGGTGGCCAGCCACATGACCCGGAAACCCGGACTGCGGCCAAAGCGCGCCCCCAGCCGGTAATTGACGATGGTGGCCAAGGCCGCCGGCAGCAGCAACACCGCGTTGCTGATGACAAACACGGTGGGCCGCGCCGCGCCGATGAGCAGGCCCGGACCTGCGCCGCTCAGCCCGCCCATGGGCAGCAGCGTCACGGCGATGGTCGCCAACCCAATGGCATAGAGGCCCACCGCCACCCAGCGCAGCCGGCGCTGCAGCCGGCCGGGCAGCCATTGAAAGGTGAGGTTATACCAAACCAGGACGGCCAAGAGATTGGCGACGACATACCAGGCGTAGTGGCTTTTTTCGGGCTCGTGCAGGCTGAGGTAGCCTTCGGTAAAGCTGCCCGAAAGCAAGAGCAGGATGAGCACAGCCCGAATAGTCGTGGGGCTGCGGAAGCCGCGGCTAAGCAAGTAGCCGGCCAGCCAGAGCGTGGTGCACAGGCCGACAAAATCCGTGATGGACGTCAGCGCAAATAACATAATCGCTATGGCCTCCCCCGTCCGGCCAGACGCGCGGCGCCGGGCCCATTTAACCGCCGCTGCCGGCGGCTTGACGTATTCATTTAGCCAGGGTAACTGCTCAGGCGTGCCAACGCTTGGCAGCCAACGCTTGGCGCTTGCCTGATATGAAAACGTGACTATAGTGGCGGCCATGCCTTCACGGGCCGAAATCCTGTCCATCTATCACGCCGGGCCCGACGCCTTGGTGGCTTGGGTCGAGCAACTGCTGGTGACCCATGCGAGTCAAACGGAGCAACTGCTGGCCAATCAGGCTAGGCTGGAGCAACAGGTGCAAGTGCTGACGGCCCGCTTGACGGAATTGCAAGCCCGGCTGAACCAGGATAGTCATAACAGCCACCAGCCGCCCGCGAGTGATGGACCGGCTAAGAAGCGACCCCACCCGCGCAGCTTGCGCAAACGCAGCGGCAAGAAGCCTGGGGGGCAGCCCGGGCATCCGGGTGTGACCCGCGCGTTGGTGGATGACCCCGACCTGATCCTGGCGCATGTGCCGGCGGTGTGCAGCGGGTGTGGCGCCAGCTTGGCTGCGGCGCTGGAGATCGACCGAGAACGGCGCCAGGTGATTGAGATTCCTAAGCCGCAGCCGGAAGTGACCGAGCATCAAGCGGTGCAACTGGCTTGCCCGGTGTGTGCGACGGTGACGGCCGGGACCTTTCCGCCGGAGGTAAGCCAACCGGTGCAATATGGGCCACGCACCAAAGCCGCGGCGGTTTATTTGCAGACCTATCAACTCCTGCCCTACGAGCGCACGGTCGAAGCGCTGGGGGACCTGTTTGGGGTCTACCCGTCGGAAGGCACGCTGGCCACGGCCCAAGCCCTGGCCTACACGCGATTGGCACCCGTGGAGCAGGCCATTGGGCAGGCTTTGCGGCAGGCGGCCGTGGGGCACGCCGATGAAACGGGGGTGCGCGTCGCCGGTCGCAGCGCCTGGGTGCATGTGTTCAGCACCAGCTTGTTGACTTTCTACGCGCATCACGCCAAACGCGGGCGGATCGCCTTCGAGGCCATCGGCCTGTTGATCGGCTTCCTGGGGCGGCGGGTGCATGATGCCTGGGGACCCTACCTCAACCTGCCCGGGTTGTACGCGCTGTGCAACGCGCACCTGTTGCGCGAGTTGATCGGTCTGAACGAAGACACCAGCCAAGCCTGGGTGCCCAAACTGATCCGGCTGCTGTTGAGCATGCAAGCAGCTGTGGCCGAGGCGCAAGCCGCTGGAAAGACGGCGTTGCCGCCCAAACAATTGGCGGGTTATGAAGCGGCCTACACGCGTTTCATCCAAGAAGGTCTGCGGGCCAACCCGCCCCCGAAACCGACCGGGAAGCGGGGTCGTCCCAAACAGACGCCGGCGCGCAACTTGCTCGATCGACTGGTGACGCATCGGGGCGCAGTCTTGGCGTTCCTGCATGACTTTCGCGTCCCCTTCGACAATAACCAGGCCGAACGCGACCTGCGCATGCTCAAGGTCAAGCAGAAGGTCTCCGGCTGTTTCCGCAGCACGGAAGGTGCCGACCAGTTCTGCCGCATTCGAGGCTACATCTCGACTCTGCGTAAGCAAGGCTACTCGGTCATCGATGGGCTCACCAGCGTTTTCGCCGGCTCGCCGTTCATGCCGCGGCTAGAGCCCTGAGCAGTTACCAACAAATACAGAATTGGCAGAACCTAAATGGCCAGCAGGACTCGCTATCAACAGGCCTGGCGGCATTGTCCGGTTATCGTCGACAGTTCTACGGCCTTGTCACCACTGCGGGGACATTGTCTGGCACAGCAGGCTATGATTTTCTCAGGCACGTACCACCGGCAAGGCGCGCCTTGCCGGTGGTACGTGCCTGAGAAAATCATAGCCTGCTGTGCCAG